>NZ_QUFR01000013.1:0-77474 GCF_003478575.1 Dorea sp. AF24-7LB | reverse complement strand
GGAAAAAAGTAAGGGTTGTTGTTTATTGTTTAGTTATTAAGGCTGTCAAAAGCTTAATAATGATTTCTGGTGGCGATGCGCTTGGGGGTAACACCCGTACCCATCCCGAACACGATGGTTAAGACCCAAGCGGCCGATGGTACTGCACTGGAGACGGTGTGGGAGAGTAGGTGGCTGCCAGATTTAGAAAAAAGAAAAACTGGTTTTACCAGTGATCAGAGGATTGAAGGGATTCAGTTTTCTGATGACTGATGAAACAAGCAGTCAGAATGATAAGATGCGAAGCTCTAAAATCTACGATTTTATCGCTCATGGCATTACATGCCAATGCATCGAAAAGCATTTATGCTTAGACAAGCAAGCTTGTCACACATAACTGTTTTCGAATATTCGCATCTATATGTACCTTGAAAATTGCATATAAGAAATAGAAATGATAAGATAAATATCTTATTCAAGACATCCGAGGTAATTGTTATTAACAGGAATGTTGTTAATGATTACAACACCTTCGAGAAAACGAAGTAAAAAAACGAACCTAGAACCAACGCCGGTAACGCTATACCGGTGTAGTGATCATCCATTCCCGTGGATGAGAACAAGTTGGTCATGCTGAAAAGAGCGTATGGTGGATGCCTTGGCACTAAGAGCCGATGAAAGACGTGATAAGCTGCGAAAAGCTTCGGGGAGGAGCAAATATCCAATGATCCGGAGATCTCTGAATGGGGAAACCCACTTGAGCAAACCTCAAGTATCCTAACGCCAATCCATAACGTTAGGAAGGGAACCCGGTGAACTGAAACATCTAAGTAGCCGGAGGAAGAGAAAACAACATGTGATTCCGGAAGTAGCGGCGAGCGAAACCGGAAGAGCCCAAACCGGGATGCGTGCATCCCGGGGTTCGGACCGCAGAATTGATTCAAGAGTCTTAGCAGAATGGTTTTGGGAAAGCCAGCCAGAGAGGGTGAAAGCCCCGTAAGCGAAAGGACGATTGACAAGGCGGTATCCAGAGTAGGTCGAGACACGTGGAACCTTGACTGAACACGCGGGGACCACCCCGTAAGGCTAAATACTCCTTAGTGACCGATAGCGCATAGTACTGTGAAGGAACGGTGAAAAGGACCCCGGGAGGGGAGTGAAAAAGAACCTGAAACCATATGTTTACAAGCTGTGGAACCACTATAAATGTGGAACCGCGTACTTTTTGTAGAACGGTCCGGCGAGTTGCGCCGGCTGGCGAGGTTAAATCCTACAGGGATGGAGCCGAAGGGAAACCAAGTCTTAATAGGGCCAGAGTCAGTCGGAGCAGACCCGAAACCGGGTGATCTATCCATGTCCAGGTTGAAGTTGCCGTAAAAGGCAATGGAGGACCGAACCCACATCCGTTGAAAAGGGTGGGGATGAGGTGTGGATAGGGGAGAAATTCCAATCGAACCCGGAGATAGCTGGTTCTCCTCGAAATAGCTTTAGGGCTAGCCTCATACAAGTCTTGCGGAGGTAGAGCACTGAATTTCCTAGGGGGCGTCAAAGCTTACCGAAGAATATCAAACTCCGAATGCCGCGTAGATGATGTATGGGAGTCAGACTGCACGAGATAAGTTGGGTAGTCGAAAGGGAAAGAGCCCAGACCTGCAGCTAAGGTCCCAAAATGTGTGTTAAGTGGAAAAGGATGTGGGATTTCGAAGACAACTAGGATGTTGGCTCAGAAGCAGCCATACATTCAAAGAGTGCGTAATAGCTCACTAGTCGAGAGGTCCTGCGCCGAAAATGTCCGGGGCTGAAACACACTACCGAAGCTCAGGAATTAACGAATGTTGATTGGTAGAGGAGCATTGGATACGAGACGAAGCAGTACCGATAAGGAGCTGTGGATTGTATCGAAGAGAGAATGCCGGAATGAGTAGCGAGAGGAAGGTGAGAATCCTTCCGGCCGAATATCTAAGGTTTCCAGAGTAAAGCTGATCTGCTCTGGGTAAGTCGGGGCCTAAGGCGAGGCCGAGAGGCGTAGTCGATGGACAACAGGTTGAGATTCCTGTACCTTAAGTAAACAGAACTGTGGGGACACGTGAGGAGAGCACAAGCCGGGAATGGAAAGACCGGTGCAAGCGAGGTAGGAGTGCAGCTGGCAAATCCGCTGTACAATCTGAAGACGTGATGCGGACCGAATAAAGAGTAGGGAAGTGTGTGAGCCATGCGTCAAGAAAAGCCGCTATTGTTTTACTTAAGCCCGTACCGTAAACCGACACAGGTGGATGAGGAGAGAATCCTAAGGCCGACGGGAGAAGCATTGTTAAGGAACTCGGCAAAATGACTCCGTAACTTCGGGAGAAGGAGTGCCAGTGAAAGCTGGCCGCAGAGAATTGGCCCAAGCAACTGTTTAGCAAAAACACAGGTCTATGCAAAACCGAAAGGTGAAGTATATGGGCTGACGCCTGCCCGGTGCTGGAAGGTTAAGGGGAGAGGTTAGCGGTAACGCGAAGCTTTGAACTTAAGCCCCAGTAAACGGCGGCCGTAACTATAACGGTCCTAAGGTAGCGAAATTCCTTGTCGGGTAAGTTCCGACCCGCACGAAAGGCGTAATGATTTGGGCACTGTCTCAACAATGCACCCGGTGAAATTGAAATACCAGTGAAGATGCTGGTTACCTGCGCCAGGACGGAAAGACCCCATGGAGCTTTACTCCAGCTTGATACTGGGATTCGGTATTGCATGTACAGGATAGGTGGGAGACTGGGAAGTAGTTACGCCAGTAGCTGCAGAGTCGCTGTTGGGATACCACCCTTGCAGTATTGGATTTCTAACCAGCGGCCTTCAACAGGTCGGGGGACAATGTCAGGTGGGGAGTTTGACTGGGGCGGTCGCCTCCGAAAGGGTATCGGAGGCGCTCAAAGGTTCCCTCAGAATGGTTGGAAACCATTCGAAGAGTGCAAAGGCAGAAGGGAGCTTGACTGCGACACCGACGGGTGGAGCAGGTACGAAAGTAGGACTTAGTGATCCGGTGGTATAAAGTGGGATTGCCATCGCTCAACGGATAAAAGCTACCCTGGGGATAACAGGCTTATCACTCCCAAGAGTTCACATCGACGGAGTGGTTTGGCACCTCGATGTCGGCTCATCGCATCCTGGGGCTGAAGTAGGTCCCAAGGGTTGGGCTGTTCGCCCATTAAAGCGGTACGCGAGCTGGGTTCAGAACGTCGTGAGACAGTTCGGTCCCTATCCGGCGTGGGCGTAGGATATTTGAGAGGAGCTGTCCTTAGTACGAGAGGACCGGGATGGACTGGCCGCTGGTGTATCTGTTGACTACCAAGGTCATGGCAGAGTAGCCAAGCCGGGACGGGATAAACGCTGAAGGCATCTAAGCGTGAAGCCCCCCTCAAGATGAGATATCCCTACGTAAGTAGTAAGACCCCTTGAAGACGACGAGGTAGATAGGTCAGAGGTGGAAGTGTGGTAACACATGGAGCTGACTGATACTAATCGGTCGAGGGCATGACCAAGCAAGGTGATAGGTAAAGGATGAAGAATTTCTTATATGCAGTTTTGAAGGTATATAACCTTTATAATATTCCTCGATAGCTCAGTGGTAGAGCATTCGGCTGTTAACCGAAGGGTCGTTGGTTCGAGCCCAACTCGGGGAGTTTGAAAACCTGTAAGCTATAGTCTTACAGGTTTTTCTGTTTCTTCCACAACAGCCAGAGGAAACTGTCTGTGCCGGATTTTGTAATATTATATAAATAAAAAAGATATCTGATAAAGTAATGAGTAATTACAAATCGGATATCTTTTTTGTGCTGTAATATAGTAGCTAAATATTGCGCGGACCATTTAAAGCAGTGGATTTTCCTGTGCCGAAATGGTCTGCTTTTAATATTGCAAAAGCTTTTTCGTAATTGCCTTTGCGCATGTACTGGATCATCTTCTTGAGGTTATCATTTGTCTTCGGGATTGCCATACCATTTTTAATAGAATACTGTCCGATCCGTACAAGTTCTGTCAGATTATTTTCATAGATGCGGTTGATTCGTTCATTTTCAAAAATACTGATGATCTCCCTGTGCATGGCTGCGTCTGCCAGTTCCCAGTTGTAGAGATCTCCGGCAGCCGCACACATACGCACGACTTTTTCCTCAATACGATAGGAATATTCCTCGTATCTGCCGGATGTGAAGATGAGCTCGAAAGCCGCACCTTCAAATAATTCACGGATTTGATAAATTTCCGTGATATCCTCATCTGTAATTTCTTTTACCATCATAGATTTGTAATAGTCGGAAACAATCAGACCTTCATTCTGTAGCATCTGGATAGCGGATCGCACAGGACTGCGGCTCATACCAAGTTCTTTTGTAAGTTTTGCTTCTGTTAGAGTCATTCCCGGCGGATAAGTCAGATTCATAATATTTTCTTTAATAATTGTATAGGCACGATTTGCCAGTGATATATTTTTCTCAGCCATTATACACCTCTTCGTTGTTGTAAGAGTCGTTAATAAAGTATATATAATTATAATTGTATACAAATTATAACGATTTTTAGCGCAAAATTCAATATTAAAATTAAAAAATAGTGTTGACTTTTATAGAAAGTAGTGTTATAGTCACCATAGAAACAAGTTGTATACAAATTTGCGAAATGTATACCATTTTTTCTTTGAAACCATTTCACATTTAAGGAAAGCAGACAGCGATAGCTTCTGCAAGTACAGGATTATATTGTGGATCATAGAGAAGATATGAGGAATTATATCATTTGAAAAAGTGAAGGATACGAGGAAGCATATAATTTAAGAAGAGAAGTGAGAGATATAAGAAGGAAAATGGAACATAACCGCAGGAAAAAGGAAGGTATTTATAATGAAATTAGGATTTATCGGAACAGGCAATATGGCTTCAGCAATCATGGGTGGAGTAATTAAAAAAAATATTTTCCCGGCAGAGGAGATTATCGGAGCAGATTTATTTGCACCGGGACGAGAGAGAGTAAAAGAGCAGTTTGGAATTAACGTTACAGATAGTAATAAAGAAGTTATTGAAAAAGCAGAAGTTGTAATTTTATCTGTAAAACCACAGTTTTATGCAGATGTAATCGCTGAGATCAAAGATATTGTAAAACCGGAGCAGTTAATCATTACAATCGCACCAGGTAAGACATTAACATGGCTTGCTGATCAGTTTGGAAAAGCTGTGAAGATCACACGTACAATGCCGAATACACCGGCTATGGTTGGAGAAGGTATGACAGCAGCATGCCCGAACGAGCATATGACGGAAGAAGAGATTGCATATGTGAAGACAATTCTGGAAAGCTTCAGCAGAGTAGAGATTGTACCGGAGAAATTGATGGATGCAGTAACAGCAGTCAGCGGAAGCTCACCGGCATATGTATATATGATGATTGAAGCTATGGCAGATGCAGCAGTTTCTGGTGGAATGCCAAGACCGCAGGCATACAAGTTTGCAGCACAGGCTGTTCTTGGAAGTGCGAAGATGGTACTTGAGACAGGTAAACATCCAGGAGAATTAAAAGATATGGTATGCTCACCGGCAGGAACAACAATTGAGGCCGTACGTACTCTGGAAGAACTTGGTTTCAGAAGCTCTATTATCGAAGCAATGAAAGTTTGCGAAGAAGTATCTAAGAGCATGTAATGATGCCAGGGGCTATAAACTAAAAACATGATGCACTTGCAGATGAGTGGCTTAGGTCAACTTTTGAATCTAACATCATGTAATATAGAACCTTCTTAAGTTGAGGATTAAAAAGAATATCGGGGAAAAAGCAACTGTTTTGCGAAGTATAATCGTGAGGCAGTTGCTTTTTTGTGTATGAAATATACTAATCGAGTAGGGAATGCCTGCTCGATTTAAGGCTACGAGGAAAATGCATGAACTTGTGCGGATGAATTTGTGTAAGCGAGTTGTATATAATGATTGGAAATTTCCATAATAATTTTCGCAAAATATATTGACAGAACTGTAAGCAGGAGTATAATAAAAACAAACATATGAATAACTGTTCATATGATAAAACGAAAATAAGGGATATTTAAAGGAGAACAAAATTATGAAAAAAACTTACAAAATCGATGTTGACTGTGCAAACTGTGCAAACAAAATGGAAGATGCAGCAAAGAAGACAGCAGGAGTGAAAGATGCAACTGTAAACTTTATGGCATTAAAGATGATCGTTGAATTTGAAGAAGGTCAGGATCCGAAAGCTGTTATGCCAGAAGTTCTGAAAAACTGTAAGAAAGTAGAAGATGACTGCGAGATATTTTTATAAGATTTCGGTGGGAAGATTATAAAATAAGATTTGCAAGTATTATTGGGAGGTCCGGTAATGAATAAAAAGCAGAAAAAAGTATTTATCAGAATTATTATTGCATTTGCATTAATCATTATACTGAAATGGATTCCGATAGAAGGATATGTAAGATTTGCACTGTATATGGTTCCGTATCTTGTCATTGGCTATGATATTTTGAGAAAAGCCGGGAAGGGAATCTTGAACAGACAGGTCTTTGATGAAAATTTCCTGATGGCAGTAGCGACAGTTGGTGCCATTGCACTGGGAGATTATACTGAAGGTGTATCCGTTATGCTTTTCTATCAGATCGGTGAGTTGTTCCAGAGCTATGCAGTTGGTAAGAGCCGCCGTAATATCAGTGAACTGATGGATATTCGCCCGGACTATGCAAATATCGAAAAAGATGGACAGTTAGAACAGGTAGATCCGGATGAAGTTGAAGTAGGAACGACAATCGTGGTACAGTCCGGAGAAAAGGTGCCAATCGATGGTGTGATCCTGGAAGGAAGTTCCACTCTTAATACAAGTGCACTGACAGGAGAAAGCCTTCCGCGTGAAGTGAAGGCGGGAGATGAGATCATCAGCGGATGTATTAACATGACAGGTGTACTTAAAATATGTACAACGAAAGAATTTGGGGAATCTACAGTATCAAAGATCCTGGAACTGGTGGAAAATTCAAGCTCCAGAAAATCAAGATCCGAGAACTTTATTTCAAAATTTGCTAAATATTATACACCTGCAGTCTGCTACGGTGCGCTGGCACTTGCAGTTCTGCCACCGCTGGTAAGAATGATCGCTCTGGGACTTGCACCAGAATGGGGAGACTGGATTTACCGTGCACTTACATTCCTTGTAATCAGTTGTCCGTGCGCATTGGTAATCAGTATTCCGCTTAGTTTCTTTGCCGGTATTGGCGGAGCAAGTAATCAGGGGATTCTGGTAAAAGGTTCTAACTATCTGGAGACACTCGCCTCTACAAAATATGTAGTATTTGATAAAACAGGTACAATGACGCAGGGAGTGTTTGAAGTCAGTGGTGTACATCATAATGAGATGGATGCAGAGAAGCTCCTGGAATATGCAGCGCTGGCAGAGTGCTCATCCTCACATCCGATCAGTAAGAGCTTACAGAAGGCTTATGGAAAGTCGATTGACCGTAACCGTGTGACAGATATTGAAGAGATTGGTGGAAATGGAGTAACTGCCAAAGTAGATGGAATCTTGGTTGCAGCAGGAAATGTGAAACTTATGAAGAAACTTGGAATCTCCTATATGGATTGCCACAGTGTGGGAACGATTGTCCATATGGCAGTTGACGGTAAATATGCAGGTCATATTCTTATTTCTGATTTGATCAAACCACATGCAGCACAGGCAATAGCAGAGTTAAAGCGTGCAGGTGTTAAGAAAACGGTTATGCTGACCGGAGATGCTAAAAACGTAGCAGAGCAGGTGGCAGAAGAACTTGGGATCCAGGAAGTACACAGCGAATTACTGCCAGCCGACAAAGTAGCAAAAGTTGAAGAACTGTTGAAACAGAAGACAGAAAAAGAAAAGCTTGCATTTGTCGGCGACGGAATCAATGATGCACCGGTACTTTCCAGAGCAGATATCGGTATTGCAATGGGTGCGCTTGGTTCAGATGCAGCAATTGAAGCGGCAGATATTGTGCTGATGGATGATGATCCGCTGAAAATTGCAAAGGCGATCAAAATTGCAAGAAAATGTATTCGAATTGTTTATCAGAATATTTATTTCGCACTTGGAATCAAGGGAATTTGTCTGCTTCTCGGAGCAATCGGTGTTGCAAATATGTGGATGGCTATTTTCGCAGACGTAGGAGTTATGGTAATTGCTGTATTAAATGCGATCCGCGCATTGTTTGTGAAAAATATATAATACTCGCTTCAAATATAAGTATAAAATCGTATAATAAAAAAGAAGTGATAACACAAATGTTCTTGTGTTATCGCTTTTTTTATATTAAAAATGCCATAGTACCAAGAAAAAACTGCGACGGCAGATTTCTGATTTTGATGTAACATCCGGAAAAGGTTGAAAATTCTTTGGCTTTTGCATGATTAAGTTATAATGACATTGATAGATGACACGGCTATTGAGAAAATATAATCAATAAAAATATTGACAGAAAAGATAAATTAGCATAAACTAACTAACGTAAAATGAAAACGTTTATCATTAATATGTAGAAGGAAGGGGTAAGATGATGCCGTTAGCAATGGTAAAACCAGGTGAAGAATGTACAATTAAAAAAATTGGTGGAAAAGAAGAGACACGCCGGTTTTTGGAAAACCTTGGATTTGTAGTCGGAGGTATTGTAACGGTCGTGTCGGAAGTCGGAGGTAATCTGATCATTAATGTGAAAGATTCCAGAGTTGCCCTCGGTAAAGATATGGCAAATAAAATCATGGTATAATCCATGAAGCTCGTTCCGAAGGAACATAAAAAGATAACGATAAAGGTATGAAAGAAGGGATTAAGGGAATGAAAACTCTGAAAGATGTAGCCGTTGGGAAGACTGTCAAAGTTGCAAAGCTTACTGGTACTGGTCCGGTAAAAAGAAGAATCATGGACATGGGTATTACAAAAGGTGTTGAGATCTTTGTAAGAAAAGTAGCACCGCTTGGTGATCCGGTCGAGGTAACTGTAAGAGGATATGAACTGTCCTTAAGGAAAGTAGATGCCGAAATGATTGAGGTAGAATAAATTTTTAACCAGTAGTTAGCGGATGCTAACAAGAAAGGCGAAACAAGCAGAAAGCAATAATTAATGAAGGAGAAAAAATATGTCAGTAAAAATTGCGCTTGCAGGTAATCCGAATAGCGGTAAGACAACATTATTTAACGCACTGACTGGTTCCAATCAGTTTGTTGGTAACTGGCCGGGAGTTACAGTAGAGAAAAAGGAAGGTAAGTTAAAAGGACATAAAGATGTTGTAATCATGGACTTGCCGGGTATTTATTCATTATCTCCATATACACTGGAGGAAGTCGTAGCAAGGAACTATCTGATCGGTGAGAGACCGGATGCGATCATCAATATTGTAGATGGTACAAATATTGAAAGAAACTTGTATCTTTCTACACAAATCATGGAACTGGGAATCCCGGTTGTTATGGCAATCAACATGATGGACATTCTTGCTAAGACAGGAGATAAAATCCATCTTGACAAATTAAAAGAAAAACTTGGATGCGATGTAGTTGAGATTTCTGCATTAAGGGGAACAGGAATCAAAGCAGCAGCAGAGCAAGCTGTTAAACTTGCTAACCAGAAGAGTGCAGGGGCACCGGTTCACGAATTTTCAACAAAAGCTGAGAGTGTGATCGAGCAGGTTGAAGGAAAGCTTTCAGGAATCGTATCTGATGATCAGAAGAGATTTTTTGCAATCAAACTTCTGGAGAAGGATGACAAGATTCAGACACAGATGAAACAGACAGTTGATGTTTCTTCTGAAATTAAAGAACTGGAAGATACATTTGATGACGATACAGAAAGTATCATCACAAATGAGAGATATGTATACATTTCTTCTATTATCGGAGAGTGTGTTACAAAAGCGAAAAAAGGTGAGAAGCTTACAACATCTGATAAAATTGACCGTATCGTTACAAACAGATGGCTTGCGCTTCCAATCTTCGCAGTCATCATGTATGCAGTATATTATGTGTCTATTTCAACACTTGGTGGAACTTTAACAGACTGGACAAATGATAAACTGTTTGGTGAGTGGATCATTCCGGCAGCACAGAGCTTCTTTGAAGGAATTGGCTGCGCAGACTGGTTAACGGGTCTTATCGTTGACGGTATCATTTCCGGTGTCGGTGCCGTACTTGGTTTCGTACCGCAGATGTTAGTTCTGTTTTTCTTCCTTGCAATCTTAGAGTCTTGTGGATACATGGCACGTGTTGCATTTATCATGGACAGAATCTTCCGTAAATTCGGTCTTTCCGGAAAATCTTTCATCCCGATGCTGATCGGTACAGGATGTGGAGTTCCTGGAGTAATGGCTTCTCGTACAATTGAGAACGACAGAGACCGTAAGATGACAATTATGACAACAACATTTATCCCATGTGGAGCTAAACTTCCGATCATTGCCCTGATCGCAGGTGCGCTGTTCAGAAATGCTTCATGGGTTGCACCAAGTGCATATTTTGTAGGAATCGCAGCAATTATCTGTTCAGGTATCATGCTGAAGAAGACAAAAATGTTTGCCGGTGAGCCGGCACCGTTCGTAATGGAGCTGCCTGCTTATCATATGCCTACAGCAGGAAATGTATTAAGAAGTATGTGGGAGCGTGGATGGTCTTTCATCAAAAAAGCTGGTACGATCATCACACTTTCAACTATCGTTGTTTGGTTCTTATTGAACTTCGGATGGACAAACGGACACTTTGGAATGTTGAATTTTGACGGACTTGAAGGAGCAGCAATGGAAGCAGCTCAGGCTCAGTGTGTTCTTGCTAAGATCGGAAACCTGATCGCATGGATCTTCGCACCACTTGGATGGGGTAACTGGAAAATGGCAGTCGCAGCTATCACAGGTCTTGTAGCAAAAGAGAACGTAGTAGGTACATTCGGACAGTTATTCGGATTTGCAGAAGTTGCAGAAGACGGAAAAGAAATCTGGGGATCACTTGCAAGCAGCATGACTCAGATTGCAGCTTATTCCTTCCTCGTATTCAACCTTCTATGTGCACCTTGCTTCGCAGCAATGGGAGCTATTAAGAGAGAGATGAACAACATTAAATGGTTCTGGTTTGCAATCGGATACCAGTGTATCCTCGCTTATCTTGTATCTCTGTGTATTTATCAGTTCGGTACACTGGCAACAGGCGGTGGATTCGGAATCGGTGTAGTAGCAGCAATCCTGATTGTGATCGGATTCTTATACATGCTCTTCCGTCCATACAAAGAGAGCCAGACTTTAAATGTTAATATCAAGACTACAGCAAAAGCAAAATAAGCCATAGGTAATACATACGTCTAAAAAAAGCAGTTGATTCTAAGTGAGTCAACTGCTTTTTATTAGTGCGACGGAGAAATGCGTCATGCTTGCATGGCAACATTTGACGAACGCTAATTTAATGAAAAAACTCGTAAAGCGTATTTTGTTCATTGTGATGTACATTATTTTAACGCTCTGCAATGTATTTTTTAATCGCTTCAAAACTTTGTCCGCTTATTACATGTTCAATACGGCAGGCATCTTCAACAGCAATGTCGGCATCGACACCGATGGATGTTAGCCAGCCGGTAAGGAAAGTATGACGTTCATAAATCTTGTTTGCAATCTCCAGACCACTTCCTGTCAGATGGATATGCCCATTTTCGTCTACTTTAATGTAATTGTCAGCACGCAGATTCTTCATAGCGACGCTGACGCTTGGCTTTGAGTAGGATAACTCCTGGGCAATGTCGATCGAGCGTACATTGCCAAGACGGTTTTGAAGAACGAGGATCGTTTCCAGATAGTCTTCGGCAGATTCCCTTATAACCAATACAGATCACCTCTTTTCATATGAAATCTTTTGTTTCCAACATTTAAATTCATTATAGCACAGAAATAAAGTGTCAGCAACGAAACAATAATTATCAGAAAATGATAAAAAATATTTAATAATGGTATTGACAGACAATGATGGTTAGCATATACTAACTATTATAAAAAATGAAAATACTTATCATTTAGGAGGCGATCATATGGCAACTTTTATTGTCGGAGCAGTAGTACTTGCAGTTGTTGGACTGATTATCAGAAGTATGGTTAAAGATAAAAAGAACGGAAAATCATTACAGTGTGGATGTGATTGTAAACATTGTAATGGACATTGTCACTAATCGGGGAGGAAGGTACCTATGGCATACGAAAATTCCAATCAGAATTATCAGAGAACGAAGATGCAGAAAGATATGATCATCAAGCGGCTGAGAGAGGAAGGGTGCAGAATCACCAAACAGAGACGGATGCTTCTGGATGTGATTCTGGAAGAAGAGTGTTCCTGCTGCAAAGAGATTTATTATCGGGCATCCAAGTTAGACCCGGGTATTGGAACGGCTACGGTTTATCGTATGGTAAATAAGCTGGAAGAGATCGGAGCTATCAGCAGGAAGAACATGTATAAGATCTCATGCGGTGCAGAGTGTGACCGTGAAGATGCATGTACGGTGGAATTTGATGATAATACAGTAAAGCATTTTTCAGCAAAGACATGGAATCGCGTGATTCTGGCAGGCTTGAAAGCATATGGTTATGTGAATGATCAGAAGATCCGCAGTGTAGAGATGCAGTCTTGCATGTAAGAGTCATAGCAGATCCAGAAGAGACAGTAATATAGAAAAAAGACAATGGGAAGGAATTGCAATGGCAACAATCGTAATTTGTCTGATTCTGGTTGTAATTTGTATAGTCGGAATCAGAAGTATGATAAATCGAACAGCACACGGCTGTTGCGGCGGTGGCGGAGATAATGTGAAGAAGGTTAAGGTTAAAGATAAGAATGTGTCACATTATCCGTACACATGTACAGTCGGAGTCAGTGGAATGACCTGTTCTAATTGCAAAAAGAGAGTTGAGAATGCATTTAACGAAAAAGAAGGTGTTTATGCAGTCGTAGATCTTGCGAAAGCGCAGGCAGTTATACATATGAAGGAAAAAATGCCGGAAGATGAGATTATGAGCACGATTTGGCAGAGCGGTTATGAACCGGACGGATTAAAATTTTCCTAAAAGAAAATGACATTTCTATCTTGACGCTTTATAATAAAACCAGAGGAAAGAGCGGATAAAGTGATCTGCAGACGGATAAGGAGGAAATGTCATGGGGAAGATGATAAGACTGTATACCAGACAGAACGATAAGACACTCAGGCAGCTTGAGCGGGATGGAAGAATTATCAACCACCGCGCATATGTAGAGATGCATTTTGGAGATATTGCTCCACTCTTTATGGAAAGTTATGACTGGTTTACAAAAGAAGCAGCGAAGATGCTTCCAAAGCCGGAAGATGTGCATGCACCGATCTGGTGTTCCATCAGCAAAGATAACTGTTTAAAACCGATTCCGGGAACCGTCGTGTATGTACTGGAAGTACCGGAAGATAAGGTTATTTATTTTGACGATGTGAAATGGGATTATGTACTGAACCGCATATACCTGCCGAATAATGATGAAGATGCGGCGGCCTATAAGAAGCATCTGAAAGAGATCGGAGTAAGCAACAGTTTTGAATTCTTTGAAGGACGTTATAAAGGAATGTATCCGGAAGAAGTTGCAAAGATTCGGGAGAGTTGGAAGAGAGCATTTCGGATTGATAAATGGACGATCTTCAATGTTTGTGGCAATATCTGGGAAATCAGAAAAGAGTGGGTGCGTAAAATCGTTCATCCGGGAGAGGAGATTCCGGCTGATACAGATCTGATTGAAGGATAAAGGTATAAAGACAATATACGTCATCACCATAAAAAGAAGACTTCTGAAGTACAGAGGTCTTCTTTTTATATGAGTGCGCCAGGCGGCGTACGTCGCTAATGAAGGAAAGTCTTTAATCTGATCTGTTAGTGGAAAGGGTACAGCTAAACAACTGTAGCGTTCCAGGTTCCAGTGCCGGATTGGAAACTTCCAGATAATGCACAGGAAGAAAACGGAACGGGAAAGCCAACTGTTGTATGGAAAGTTTAAGTACTGCAGGAAGATTGGAAACCAGGCCGGTCAGTCTGCTGAATGGCAATGCAGAAAACAGCAGTGCCAGAGCCGTACAGAAGAAGAGCAGAATGAGAGATTCTGTCAGAGTATCCACATGATCCAGCAGTGTTGTACATTCTTTCAGATAAGAATAGGTCAGTCCATGAAACAGATAAATTGCCATTGTCCGGCTTCCAATATAGGAAAGCAGATTCTGGCGGTCTGTGATAAGACTAAAAATAGCAAATGTAAGAATGAAGCTTACTGCATAACAGAATAACCGGCAGAAGATTCCTTCGGCGTTTGTCTGTCCTAAGAAATCATAATTGTATCTGCCATAAAAAATTTTCGGCGAATATTCTGTGTGTGTTTCATCTAAAATCAAATAAAGAATAAATGTTGCAATAACACATGCGGAAAAGAGCTGGCATTTTCTTGTGCGGAGAGTATTCAGAGTATCTCTGGAAAATATAGTTCCGGCGAGGAAAAATGGATAAAATACAAGAATCCTCGGCAGGCTTAAAAAATTGTCAGCCATATCACTGCATCCGATCAAGAGTCCAAGTCCGACAGAAAGCAACATATAGTATGGAAGCTTTTTGAAATACGGTGTGACAGCTCTCCATGCAAATAAAGCCAAAATATACCAAAGGGAGAACTTCGGATATAACAGATATAAGCTGGTTTCTTTATGAAGTATATAAATATAGAAGAAATAATATATAAATTCATAAATCAAATACGGAATAACCAGTTTTTGAAATAATTTTGCAAAAGTCAGTTCACGTTTGGAAAAATAGCCGGATATGAAAATGAATGCCGGCATATGAAAGGACACAATCAGCCATTTTAAAGTATATAAAAAATCATTATTGCGATAGGATGGCTCGGTAAAATGTCCGATGATGACCAGAATGATCAATAATACTTTGTAGTTATCGAATAAATAATCTCTTTGTCTGTTCTTTGATTCCATAATATCTGCTCCTGGATTAGCGAATAGATTTCAAAACCGCATTTATTTTACTCTTTTTTATTTCTGCGTACAAGATAAAAATTGCATAAAAATGTAATAAAATTGTAATATAATCTTAACAAAATTAATGCTTTTCAGAGCAAACAAAAGAAAGAGTTCGGTTGTTGACACTTGTATCAATTCCAGATTTCTTATATAATGAATGCACAGCTTAAAACCAATCAGAAGAAGGAGACGTATTCTTATGGAAATGTTAGCAATTGAAAAAGAACTGAAAGAAAATTCCTATCCAGGAAGAGGTATCGTTATAGGCAGAAGTGCAGACGGAAGTAAAGCTGTAACTGCCTATTTTATTATGGGAAGAAGTGAGAACAGCCGGAACCGTGTGTTTGTAGAAGACGGACAGGGAATCCGTACGCAGGCATTTGATCCGGCGAAACTGACAGATCCGAGCCTGATCATCTATGCACCGGTTCGTGTACTGGGGAATAAGACGATCGTTACAAACGGAGATCAGACCGATACGATCTATGAAGGTATGGATAAGCAGATGACATTCGAACAGTCATTGAGAAGCCGTGAATTTGAACCGGACGGACCGAACTATACACCACGTATTTCCGGCATTATGCATATTGAGAATGGAAAATACAACTATGCCATGTCTATTCTTAAGAGTAATAATGGTGATCCTTCCGGATGTAACCGCTATACATTTGCATATGAGAATCCGGCAGCAGGAGAAGGACATTTCATTCATACATACCAGCATGATGCCAATCCACTGCCAAGCTTTGAGGGAGAGCCGAAGCTTGTTCAGATTCCGGATGGAATCGATGCATTTACAGAGCTTCTGTGGAGCAGCCTGAATGAAGACAATAAAGTATCTTTATTTGTACGTTATATTGATATCGAAACAGGAGAGTATGAGACAAGAATTGTCAACAAGAACCAGTAAGAACAGAATATAGAGAATATAGAAATCACATATGAAAAGTCAGGAGTGTAAACATGAAAGAATTAGAATTAAAGTATGGTTGTAACCCGAATCAGAAACCATCTAAGATCTATATGAAAAATGGAAAAGATCTGCCGATCCAAGTGTTAAACGGACGTCCGGGATATATTAATTTCCTGGATGCGTTTAATGGATGGCAGCTTGTAAGTGAGCTTAAGAAAGCAACCGGACTTCCGGCAGCAACTTCTTTTAAACATGTATCACCGGCAGGCGCTGCCGTAGGTCTTCCGCTGAGCGATACACTGGCTAAGATTTACTGGGTAGATGATCTTGGAGAGTTGTCTCCGCTAGCAAGTGCTTATGCAAGAGCAAGAGGAGCAGACCGTATGTCTTCCTTCGGTGATTTTATTTCGCTGTCTGATGTGTGCGATGTAGATACTGCAAAGCTGATCAAGAGAGAAGTGTCAGACGGTGTGATCGCACCGGGCTATGAGCCGGAAGCACTGGAGATTTTAAAAGCAAAGAAAAAAGGCAATTACAATGTTATCCAGATTGATCCGGATTATGTACCGGATCCGATGGAGCACAAAGAAGTATTTGGAATTACTTTTGAGCAGGGACGAAATGAATTAAAGATTGATGATGATTTCTTTGCTAAGATTGTGACTGAGAATAAAGAACTGACAGAGCAGGCAAAGATCGATCTTGCGATCTCTATGATCACTCTGAAATATACACAGTCAAATTCCGTATGCTTTGTCAAAGACGGACAGGCAATTGGTATCGGAGCAGGACAGCAGTCACGTATCCACTGTACACGTCTGGCAGGTCAGAAAGCAGATAACTGGTGGTTAAGACAGTCTCCGCAGGTAATGAATCTTCCGTTTGTAGATGGAATCCGCCGTGCAGACAGAGATAATGCGATCGATCTTTACATTGGTGAAGATTATATGGATGTACTTGCTGACGGGGCATGGGAGAATATTTTCAAAGAAAAACCGGAAGTATTTACAAGAGAAGCGAAGAGAGAATGGCTGGATAAGCTGACAGATGTATCACTTGGTTCGGATGCCTTCTTCCCATTTGGGGATAATATTGAACGTGCCCACAAGAGCGGTGTAAAATACATTGCACAGCCGGGTGGTTCTGTACGTGACGACAATGTGATCGATACATGTAACAAGTATGATATGGTAATGTCGTTTACAGGTATTCGTCTGTTCCATCACTAGATCCATTACCAGAACAGCCGGGGAGCTCTCACCGGCTTGTTCTGTGCCACAGGAGTGTTGCACGAATATAAAACCAGGAAGGTGAAAATGATTGAATAATCAATATGATGTAATTATTATAGGAGCAGGTCCGTCAGGAATTTTCTGCGCCTATGAACTGACGCGGCAGAAACCGGATCTGAAAGTCCTTATGCTGGAAAAAGGAAGATCTATAGAAAAGCGACAGTGTCCGAAGCGTAAGACGAAAGTCTGCGTGGGATGTCAGCCGTGTTCCATCACAACCGGATTTGCAGGAGCAGGAGCATTTTCCGATGGAAAATTATCGCTGTCACCGGATGTCGGCGGTACACTGCCGGAGATTTTAGGATATGAGAAAGCAGAAGAACTGATTCATGAGGCAGATGATATTTATCTGAAATTCGGAGCAGATAAGAAGGTATACGGCATTGAAGACTATGAGGCAATCGAAGCAATTCGTACTAAAGCAATCCGTGCGAATCTGAAGCTGATCGAATGTCCGATCCGTCATCTGGGAACGGAAGAAGGTTATAAGATTTATACAAGACTGCAGGAACATCTGATAAAGAGCGGTGTTGAGATAAAATTTATGACAATGGTGAAGAACATTCTGGTAGAAGATGGTGTTGCAAAAGGTGTGCTCACGGAGCAGGGCGAGGTGTTCTATGCACCGGAAATTGTAGCCGGAATCGGTCGTGAAGGTTCTGAGTGGTTTTCACATATCTGTAAGGAACATGGCATCGATACCAAGAATGGTACAGTAGATGTCGGTGTTCGTGTGGAAGTGCGTGATGAGATCATGAAGGAACTTAATGAGAAACTGTATGAAGCAAAGCTTGTATACTATACACCAACCTTTGATGATAAAGTGCGTGTATTCTGTACGAATCCGTCAGGAGAAGTTGCGACAGAATATTATGATGACGGGCTTGCCGTTGTAAACGGACATGCTTATAAATCAAAAGATATGAAGACAAAGAATACGAACTTTGCACTTCTTGTATCCAAGAATTTTACAGAGCCGTTTAAATCACCAATCGAATATGGTAAACATATCGCACAGCTTGGCAATATGTTAAGTGACGGTAAGATCCTGTTACAGAGATACGGAGATTTCCGCAGGGGAAGAAGAACAACAGAAGAGCGTCTTCACCGTAACAATATTACGCCGACACTGAAAGATGCGGTGCCGGGAGACCTGTCACTGGTATTTCCACACAGAATCATGGTTGCGATTGACGAGATGATCCAGGCACTTGATAAAGTAACACCGGGTATTGCGTCGGATGAGACATTGCTGTATGGCGTGGAAGTGAAGTTCTATTCCAATAAAGTTGTAGTTGGACAGGATTTTGAGACCAGCATCAAAGGATTACGTGCGATGGGAGACGGTGCTTCCATTACAAGAGGACTGCAGCAGGCATCTGCGAATGGTCTGTGGGTAGCGCGCTGTATCCTTAATCAGTAGTCAGAGAAAGAAGAATCTGTACGATTTCATCGACAGGTTCTTTCTTTTTTCCTTTTTCCCATTCGATGAATGTATTTAAAAGTGCACCTGCGTAAAAATACAGTTCATAGATAGAACCGGAGTAATAAGGAGCGACATAAATACGCATATAGTCATTGATGGCATTAATCATAAGGGAGTACAAACCGGCTTTTTCCAATGTCAGAAACAGAGAAGTGTACTGATCAAAATAATGCAGTGCCTGACGGATTGATGTCTCACGGCGAAGCATGACAAGGGTAATGTCTTTCGGGCAGACTTCCTGATAACCGTCAATGACTTCCTGCAGATAGTTGCCGAGAGCTTCGGTTTTATCTTTGAAATAGTGGTAAAAAGTCATGCGGGATACGCCGGCAGTTTTTACAATGTCGGAGATGGTAATGGAATCAAAGTCTTTTTTGTAAACAAGAGCAATAATCGCTTCTCCGATACACTGTCGGGTAAAACGTGTCCGCTTTGTGTATTTTCTGGAAAATAATTTTCGTGTCATGAGAAGGCTCCTTTCTTACACTTTCACGTCTTTTGTAAATTGTATCACAGATATGTATGAGATACAATTAAATGTAGTAATAAAAACTACGTGATAAAGATGAAGGGAAATTATTTAGAATGAGCAAGATTGTGATTTTGGCCGAGACGGGTTCGGATATAACAGAAGAAGTGGCGAAAGAATATGGGATAAAATTAGTGCCGATGCACGTCTCTTTTGGAAAAGATACGAAGGATGACGGAACATTTCCGGCAGAAGAAATCTATGCGTATTATGAGAAGACCGGTGAGTTGCCGCGGACAAGTGGAAGCGTACCGGAAGATTTCCGGCGTGTAATCGCAGAAATCAGAGAGGAAGATCCGGAGTGTGAGCTTTTATATCTGGCATATTCAGCAGTGACAACCTGTTCTTACCAGAGCGCCCAGATTGCAATTGATACAGATGATATTGAAAGAATTGCCTGTGTGGATACAAAACATGTGGCAGCAGGTCAGTATATGGTGGTGGTTGAAACCGCAAAAGCAATTAAGGCGCATCCGGAGTGGACACTTTCTGAGGCGAAAGAAGCGGCGGAGAAGATTTCAGCAAGTGTACATATGTGTTTTATACCTGATACATTGAAATTCTTAAGAGCAGGCGGAAGAGTCAGCAATGGTGCGGCAATTGCAGGAGAGTTGTTAAAACTGCATCCACAGATTGAGATTCTGGATGGATATTTGCAGGCAACGAAGAAGCATCGTGGCAAAATGAAGAAGATTGCAGTAAAAGTAATCCCGGAATATATCAAAGAACAGAAACTGGATCTTAGTGAATTGTATCTGATCTGGTCTCCGGGAATGGATGAACATACAAAAGAAATTGCAGAAAATGCCGCAAAAGAGTGTGGCGTGAAGAAAATCACATGGGTGCGTACCGGGGGTGTGATCACCTGTCACGGAGGTCCGGGAGCATTTGGCGTGGTAGGAATCTGCAGGGAAGGATAATATGACATTACAACATTTAAAATATATTCTTGCAGTGGCAGAGAAAGGCTCGATCAGTGAAGCCGCGCGGGAATTGCATATTTCACAACCCAGCCTTTCCAATGCGATCAAAGAAGTGGAGAATTAACGTGGCTTTCCGGTATTTACAAGAAACTGTCTTGGAATCGCCTCGACGAAAGAAGGGACTGGGAAAGATTTATCTATAACGCTCCTTTTTGTGGTATCGTGGATACAAAAAGGAGCGTTAAAATATGTCGGCGCTTTTAGGAGTGGAGTTTTTTATCGCAACAGTAGGAAATTTTTCACCTCGGGAAGTTACACCGGCTGGATCATGTGCTGACCGGTTAAAGTGTGAACAAGTGACACTGGTTTACAGAAGTAAAACAGAAGTGTTATACTTATCGCGGTATGAGTAATTGAAAATCTAAAGGAGAGGTGAATCAATTGAAAAAGAATAAATATGAGATTGATATGTGCAATGGAACCATTATGGACAAATTGATTTCTTTTTCTGTGCCGTTAATTTTGTCCGGAATCTTACAGCTTTTGTTTAATGCGGTAGATATTATTGTGGTTGGAAGATTCAGCGGAAGTCAGGCACTGGCAGCTGTCGGTTCAACAACAGCACTTATCAATATTTTTACGAATTTATTTATCGGAATATCACTTGGGGCAAATGTGCTCGCAGCAAGATTCTATGCAGCACAAAAAGATAAAGAAATGTCGGAAACGGTACATACAGCGATTATGCTGGCGCTTATAAGCGGTGTAGTAATGCTGTTTGTCGGTATCTTTTTTGCCAGAGGTGCGTTGGAACTTATGGGAACACCGGATGATGTTATCGGTCAGTCCACTTTATATATGCGGATTTATTTTGCCGGGATGCCATTTTTTATGCTGTATAACTATGGTGCGGCGATCCTTCGTGCAGTTGGAGATACAAAGCGGCCATTGTTGTTCCTGATCGTATCAGGTGTTGTCAATGCGTGTCTGAATCTTTTTCTCGTTATTGCTTTTCATCTGGGCGTTGCCGGAGTGGCAATCGCAACTGTTACTGCGCAGGGAATTTCCTGTGCGCTTGTGCTTCGCTGTCTGCAACGGTCACAGGCAAGTTATCAGTTACGTTTCAGAGATCTTAAGATCCGTGGCTGCTATGTGCGGCAGATTTTCCAGGTAGGACTGCCGGCGGGAATCCAGAGCACAGTTATTAATTTTTCCAACGCATTATTACAATCTTCGGTAAACTCTTTTGGTTCAATTGCAATGGCAGGGTATACAGCAGCCAACAATTTATTTGGATTCCTGTATGTGTCAACGAACTCGATCACACAGGCATGCATGAGTTTTACAAGCCAGAATTACGGAGTCGGTAAATGGAAGAGAATGGATCGGGTACTGTTTGACTGTATAATCTTATCGGTTGCAGTTATGCTGACTCTTGGCGGTGGAATGTATTTCTTCGGACCGGAGGTACTGAAAATATATACAACGAATCCGCGGGTTATCAGTTGTGGAATGGAAGTTCTGACTTATACGACACTTACTTATTTTCTGTGTGGTATCATGGATCTCCTTCCGGGAGCCCTTCGTGGTATGGGATATTCATCTGTGCCGATGATCCTGTCAATCATAGGAACAGTAGGTACGAGAATTGTATGGATCTTTGGAATCTTCCCGAACCATCGTTCACTGGATATTTTATTTATTTCTTATCCGGTATCATGGATGATAACGATTGTGCTTCAGGTCATCTGTTTTTATTTTGTGCGACGGAAAGTTCATGCACGTCCGGGTGTATCAGAAACGTAAAACTGGTGCATAATATCCTCTGTAAGGAGGAAAAAACATGTACAAATATTTACCGATCACGGATTTGTACGCAAGAGAAATCCTGGACTCCAGAGGTAATCCGACTGTAGAAGTAGAAGTGCTTGCGGCGGATGAATTTTGTGGCAGGGCGTCTGTGCCGTCCGGTGCATCGACCGGGCGTTATGAGGTCGTGGAACTAAGGGATGGCAGGCAAAGGGAGAAGAACCTGGAAAAGAAACCGGGAATAAAACATACAAAAGAACGATACGGCGGTATGGGAGTGGAGCTGGCAGTAGACCATGTAAATTCCAGAATTGCACCGGCGGTGATTGGGATGAATGTTTTTGATCAGGCAGCAGTCGATGAGATGCTGAAAAAACTGGACGGAACGAAAGATAAATCCAATCTGGGAGCCAATGCAATGCTTGGAGTATCCATGGCAGTTGCAAGAGCGGCTGCAAATTCACTTGGCATACCGCTGTATTCATATCTGGGCGGTGTAAATGTGAAGATGCTTCCGGTTCCGATGATGAATATTATGAATGGGGGAAAACATGCCGACAATACGATCGATATCCAGGAATTTATGATCGTACCATCTGGAGCAGAGACATATAAGGAAGGACTAAGGATGTGTGCGGAAGTATATCAGATGCTGAAAAAGATCCTGAAAGAAGAAGGATTAAGCACTGCGGTCGGTGACGAAGGCGGGTTTGCACCGAATCTTCCGGATGCCGGGACCGTGTTGGAATGGATGGAAAAAGCAGTGCGGCGTGCCGGATATGAACCGGGACAGCATATTACGTTTGCACTGGATGTGGCAGCGAGCGAACTGTATGATTCTACTTTTCAGAAGTATGTATTTGAAGGAGAAGGAAAGATGCAGGGGAAACCTTGCGTCCGGTCATCTGAGGAACTCATTGATTATTACGAAGAGCTTCTGGAACGTTTTCCGATTGTATCACTGGAAGATCCACTGGACGAAGAAGATTGGGATGGCTGGGAACTGATTACGACAAGGCTTGGGCTTCATACACAGCTTGTGGGGGACGACTTGTTTGTGACAAATACGAAGAGGCTGAAAAAAGGAATCAGGAAAAAAGTTGCAAATGCGATTCTGATCAAAGTAAATCAGATCGGGACGCTAACAGAAGCGTTTGATGCGATTGAACTGGCAAAGCGCGCCGGATATCAGACAATCATATCACACCGATCAGGAGAAACTGCGGACACGATGATCGCAGATATTGCGGTTGCATTTCAGGCAGGACAGATTAAAACCGGAGCACCGTGCAGAATGGAGCGGGTAGAAAAATATAACCAGTTACTGCGGATTGAGGAACGGCTGGGAGAGATTGCACAGTATCCTACAAAAACGCGGAATTAATCACAGGAAAACCGGAAAATAAAGCTTGCGAATCTACCGCCTCTATGATAAAATATACATGGTTTATCCGCAGGAGGTGTAAAGGGATGGATATTTTAAAAACGATTTTAATGATTATATTTGCAATAGATTGTATCGCATTATCAGCTATCGTGTTGATGCAGGAAGGTAAGACACAGGGACTTGGTTCCATCGGAGGTATGTCAACAGACACATACTGGGGACAGAACAAGGGACGTTCTATGGAAGGAGCACTTGTAAGAGGTACGAAGATGCTTGCGATTCTTTTTATTGTGCTGGCAGCAGTGTTGAATTTAAAAGTATTTGCGTAGATTGCAGATGATGAGAATGAATGGGTAGGGCACTCCTGTATGGGGGTGCCTTTTTTCTAATATTAAATGGATTTATGGAGGATTTGTAAGACGTGGATAAAACATTTGAAAAAAGAAAAAAGGTTGTGCACGATCTGATCTGTGACGATTTGTATACACCTATGAAATTTAAAGAACTTGCAGTCCTTCTGCAAGTTGCAAAAGAGGACAGAGATGCTCTTCGTATGATTCTGGAAGAGCTGGAAGAAGAAGGAAAAATATATCTTTCCAAGCGTGGGAAATACTGCAAAGGAGAGGCGAAGAAACTGACAGGAAGATACCGTGCTAATCAGCGTGGCTTCGGCTTTGTTGTAGTAGAAGACGATCCGGACGATACGTTTATCGCTGAGGAGAATGCAGGTGGTGCGCTGGACGGCGATATGGTTGAGTTTACGATTATCCGTTCTCCGCAGGGGCGAAGTAAGGAAGGCAAGATCACAAAAGTTCTGGAGCATGAGCTTAAGACCGTCGTAGGGCTTTATCATAAGCGTAAAGGAAAAAGCTATGGATTTGTGCTTCCGGATAATTTGAAGATATTAAAGGATATATTTGTACCGGCGGAAAAGGATAAAAGTGCATTGGATGGACAGAAGGTTGTCGTGAAGCTTACTTCCTACGGGGATGATAGACATAAACCGGAAGGAGAGATTACAGAAGTTCTTGGCTATGCAAATGAGCCGGGAACAGATATTTTGTCGATCGCCAAAGGCTACAATCTGCCGACAGAATTTCCGGAGAAAGTGCTGAACCAGGCAGAGCGCGTGGCTAAGCCGGTCAGTGAGGCAGATCGCGTGGGGCGCAAGGACTTAAGAAACTGGCAGATGGTTACCATTGATGGAGAAGATGCGAAAGATTTGGATGATGCAGTTTCGCTTGTAAAAGAAGGAGAGAATTATATTCTCGGCGTTCACATTGCAGATGTGACAAATTATGTGCAGGAGAACAGTGCACTGGATCGAGAAGCCTTGAAGCGTGGAACAAGTGTATATCTGGCAGACCGTGTGATACCGATGCTTCCACAGACATTGTCCAATGGGATCTGTTCGCTGAATGCAGGAGAAGACAGACTGGCACTGAGCTGTATTATGACAGTCAGCCCGAAGGGTGTTGTGATTGATCACGAAATCACTGAGACGGTGATCCATGTAGACCGGAGAATGAGTTATACCAGTGTAAATAAGATCCTAACAAAAGAGGACGAGGAAGAGTGCAGGAAATACGAAGAACTGGTCCCGATGTTCAGACAGATGGAAACGTTATCGGGAATCTTAAGAGCACACAGAAAACAGCGTGGAGCGATTGATTTTGATTTTCCGGAAGCAAAAGTAATTCTGGATGAAAAAGGCAGACCGGTTGAGATTCGTGCATATGAGAGAAATGTGGCTACGAAGCTGATTGAGGATTTCATGCTGCTGGCAAATGAAACAGTGGCAGAAGACTATTACTGGCAGGAGCTGCCATTTGTATACCGTGTGCACGAAGCACCGGATGAGGAAAAGATGCAGGCACTTGCGCTGTTTATCAATAATTTTGGATATTCCATGCATCTTGGCGTAAATGAAATTCGACCAAAAGAAATACAAAAGTTGCTTGGCAAAGTTGAAGGCACACCGGAAGAGCCACTGATCAGCCGTCTGGCATTAAGGTCTATGAAACAGGCAAAATATACACCGGAAAATGCCGGACATTTCGGGCTGGCAGCTTCCTATTATACACATTTTACGTCACCGATAAGGCGATATCCGGATCTTCAGATCCACAGGATCATCAAGGATAATTTAAGAGGCAGGATGACACCGGAAAAACGTACACATTATGAAGCAATCCTTGAAGAAGTGACAAAACAGTCCAGTGAAATGGAACGAAGAGCGGAAGAGGCAGAACGCGAGACAGTCAAGTTGAAAAAGACGGAATACATGGAAAAACATATCGGAGAATATTTTGAAGGTGTGATTTCCGGTATTACGAAATGGGGCGTATATGTAGAACTGGAGAATACGATAGAGGGATTGGTACATGTCGTAAACATGACAGACGATCATTATGAGTATTATGAAGAACGGCATGAGATGGTCGGCATGCATACAGGAAAGACTTATAAGCTGGGACAGCGTGTGAGAATCTGTGTACTGGATACAGACAGATTCTTACGGACAATCGATTTCAAATTTGCAAGGGAAAGGGAAAAACAGGATGGCTAAGACAAATGGCAAGATGATTGCCAATAATAAAAAAGCATACCATGATTATTTTATATTAGAGAATTTTGAAACAGGAATTGCGCTTCATGGAACAGAAGTAAAGTCCCTGCGTATGGGAAAATGCAGTATCAAAGAATCCTTTATCCGTATTGAAAACGGAGAAGTGTTCATTTACGGCATGCATATCAGTCCATATGAGAAGGGAAATATTTTTAATAAAGATCCGCTTCGTGTACGGAAACTTCTGATGCACAAATCAGAGATCAATAAACTGATCGGTAAGACAAAAGAAAAAGGAATGGCGATCGTGCCGCTCAAAGTTTATTTCAAAGGCAGTCTTGTAAAAGTAGAAATCGGTCTTGCCAAAGGTAAGAAACTGTACGATAAACGACAGGATATTGCGAAGAAAGACCAGAAGAGAGAAGCGCAGAGAGATTTCAAAGTGCGGAATCTTCGCGTATAGTGCACGAAAGGGAGGAACACGAATGGTACCGGTAAAAAAAGAAGATTTACGGAAAATGGTAACACAGAAGACGCTGGATATTTACGAAGATCTGACACCGCAGCTCATCCAGCTCATCGATCAGACGAAGCATGATGATTCTCTTTCAGAGGCGCAGAAACAGGATGAGATTTCTCTTCATATGATGGGATATATCAAGTCCTGCACGAATGAGATCATTATTGAAGTACTTGCGGAGATCCTTGGAATACAGGAAGATTAATTCACAGAACAGACAAACTTTTTTGGTAGTATAAGATACAAAGAAGGAGGGTTTTTGATGGATAAGATTAAAATACTGGTAGTAGATGATGAGAGCAGGATGAGGAAGCTTGTAAAAGACTTTCTTGAAAGAGAAGGATTTGAAGTACTCGAAGCCGGAGACGGAATGGAAGCGATGGAGATTTTCTATGAAGAGAAAGAGATTGCTCTGATTATTCTGGATGTGATGATGCCGAAGATGGATGGATGGCAGGTATGCCGGGAAGTAAGACAGAGTTCCAAAGTGCCGATTATTATGCTGACAGCAAGATCGGAAGAGCGGGATGAACTGCAGGGATTTGATCTCGGGATTGATGAATATATTTCCAAACCGTTCAGTCCGAAGATCCTCGTTGCCCGTGTAGAAGCGGTACTTCGCAGAACACATGGCATAGATGCTTCTTCTGTAATGGATGCAGGCGGAATTGAGATTGATAAATCGGCACATATGGTCAAGATCGATGGCAAAGAGATCGACCTGAGTTTCAAAGAATTTGAATTACTTACTTATTTTGTAGAAAATCAGGGAATTGCGTTGTCCAGAGAGAAAATCCTGAACAATGTGTGGAATTATGATTATTTCGGAGATGCAAGAACGATTGATACGCATGTAAAGAAACTTCGGAATAAATTAGGCGACAAAGGCAATTATATCAAAACCATCTGGGGTATGGGCTACAAATTCGAGGTGGAATAGATGAAAAAACAGTCGATTAAAAGGCAGATGATTGCTGTATTTATATGCATGATCGTTTGTATGATTGGCGCAATGTGGATCACAAATGTACGTTTCCTGGAACCTTATTATGTAAGAAATAAGCAGACTGAATTTATCAAAATGTACAAGGAACTTCGTACGGCGATAAAAAAAGACAACATTACAGACAATACGGTATCTAACCGTATTCAGAAAATGGCAGAAAAGAATAATATATCATTTCTGGTGTTGGATAACAGGAATTCCGATTCGGATGATGTGAGTATTATAACGAATGTACATGATAAAGATCTGCTTCGGAAGCAGCTGATGGGATACCTTCTTAATCAGGCACAGAAAAATGGTAAGGTTCTTTTAAAGAAAAAGAATTATCAGATCCGGCAGACAAAAGAGCCGTGGACGCAGACCGAGTATATTGAAATGTGGGGAACATTCTCAGACGGTGAGACTTTCCTGATTCGGAGTCCATTGGAGAGTATCAAAGAAAGCGTACAGCTATCGAATCGGTTTCTCCTTTACATCGGAGCTGCTGCGCTTATTATCTGTGCAATTCTTGTATGGTTTTTCTCAAAGCGTCTGACGGCGCCTGTAAGAGAACTGGCTACATTATCAGAGAAGATGGCAAATCAGGATTTTGAAGCGAAGTATACCGGAGGAGGACCTAGTGAGATCGCGGAACTGGGCGAGAATTTTAACCAGATGTCGTGGAAACTGGAACGCTCGATTTCGGACTTAAAGAGTGCTAATAATAATTTGCAGAAAGACATTGAACAGAAAGAAAAACTGGAACAGATGCGTAATGATTTTCTGGGAAATGTATCCCATGAATTAAAGACGCCGCTGGCGTTGATACAGGGATATGCCGAAGGATTGAAGGACGGCGTGACCAGCGATCCGGAAAGCATGGATTTTTACTGTGATGTGATTATTGACGAAGCTAGCAAGATGAATAATATGGTTCGTAATCTGCTGACGCTTAACCAGCTGGAATTTGGCGATGAGGATATTACTTTTGAACGTTTTGATTTGACAGCAGTAATCAGAGGCGTGATCCAGAGTATGGATATCATGGCACAGCAGGGTAATGCTACGGTGAACTTCCGGCGGGATGAACCGGTCTATGTATGGGCAGATGAATTCAAAGTAGAACAGGTAATTCGTAATTATATGAGCAATGCTTTCCACCATCTGAACGGAGAGAAGATTGTGGAAGTAAAGATTTATATGGAGGAAAGCAGAGCGAAAGTAACAGTGTTTAACACAGGATCGCCGATCCCGGAAGAAGATCTTAACCATATCTGGGATAAATTTTATAAAGTGGATAAGGCGCATACAAGAGAGTATGGTGGTAATGGAATCGGTCTTTCTATTGTAAAAGCGATCATGGAATCCTTCCATCAGGAGTATGGTGTGAAGAATTATGAAAATGGCGTGGAATTCTGGTTTACACTGGATCGGAAGTAGGAAAGGTTCATATCGACAAGCTATAAGGGATGTGCTATTATTTTAACGTGGCAAAGTGATAAAATGGTAAAATATACTGATTAGGAGTAAAAACATATGATAGCAATTATTGATTATGATGCCGGTAATATTAAAAGTGTAGAGAAGGCAATGATCCGTCTGGGACAGGACGTCTGCATTACAAGAGAAAAAGACCGGATTCTTACAGCAGACAAAGTTATTCTTCCGGGTGTGGGAGCTTTTGGCGATGCAATGGGAAAGATTCGTCAGTACGGACTGGAGTCGGTGATCCATGAAGTAGTGGAGAGAGGAACGCCGTTTCTCGGAATCTGTCTTGGCTTGCAGCTCTTGTTTGAACGAAGTGATGAGACACCTGGAGTGGAAGGACTTGGCATTTTGAAAGGTGAGATTTTAAGAATTCCGGATCACCCGGGACTTAAGATACCGCATATGGGTTGGAATTCCCTGGATTTTCAGAATGATGGAAGACTGTTCAAGAATCTTCCGGAACATCCATATGTATATTTTGTACATTCTTATTACCTGAAGGCGGCTGAGGAAGATATTGTAACTGCGACAACCGAATACAGCACACATATTCATGCATCGGTGGAGAAAGGCAATGTATTTGCATGTCAGTTCCATCCGGAGAAGAGCAGTGATATCGGACTTCAGATTCTGAAAAATTTTGTGGAATTATAAGCGGAGGTAATTTGGATGTATACAAAGAGAATTATTCCATGCCTGGATGTAAATAACGGTCGGGTAGTAAAAGGTGTGAATTTTGTAGATTTGAAAGATGCCGGAGATCCGGTTGAGATTGCGAAAGCGTATGATCAGGCTGGAGCAGATGAACTGGTATTTCTGGATATTACGGCATCTTCCGATAATCGTGGAACGGTCATAGATATGGTGCGAAAAGTTGCTGAGAATGTATTTATTCCATTTACAGTTGGCGGTGGAATCCGTACCGTGGACGATTTTAAGGCACTTCTGCGCGAGGGAGCAGACAAAATTTCCATCAATTCTTCGGCAATAAATACACCGAATCTCATTTCTGAAGCGGCAGACAAGTTCGGAAGTCAGTGTGTAGTTGTTGCAATTGATGCAAAGAAGCGGGCAGATGGAAGTGGCTGGAATATTTATAAAAACGGTGGCCGTGTAGACGTTGGAATTGATGCGTTGGAATGGGCGCACAAAGTAGAGAGCCTTGGAGCCGGAGAGATTCTTTTGACGAGCATGGACTGCGACGGAACAAAAGCAGGATATGATCTGGAGCTTACAAGAGCCATTGCGGAAGCGGTAAATATTCCGGTAATCGCATCCGGTGGAGCCGGAACGCTGGAACATTTCTATGAAGCACTGACGGATGGAAAGGCAGATGCAGCACTGGCGGCTTCATTGTTCCATTATAAAGAACTGGAGATCAAAGAAGTAAAACAGTATCTGCGAGAGAAAGGCGTATCCGTGCGTTTGTAGGCACAGGAGCCGGACAGATGATATTGAATAATATATAGGAAAATACATAAGAAATGAAACTGCCATATAGCAGTAAGAGAAAAGAAGGAAAAGAGTATGTCTGCGATTAACAATGACTGGTTAGATGCGTTAAAAGGGGAATTTAAGAAACCTTATTATAAAGAATTATTTAATAAAGTGAATGAAGAATACCGGACGAGGCTTATCTTTCCGCCGGCAGATGATATTTTCAATGCATTTCATCTGACACCGCTCAGTAAGGTAAAGGTTGTAATTCTTGGGCAGGATCCGTATCATAACAACGGACAGGCACATGGACTTTGCTTTTCGGTGAAAAAAGGTGTGGAAGTACCACCGTCACTGGTGAATATTTATAAAGAACTGCACGATGATCTTGGATGCACAATTCCAAATCACGGATGCCTTACGAAGTGGGCAGAGCAAGGCGTACTTATGCTGAATACAGTACTGACTGTGCGCGCACATCAGGCAAATTCCCATCGCGGGATCGGCTGGGAAGAATTTACCGATGCGGCGATCATGGCGCTTAACAGTCAGGATCGTCCGATTGTATTTATTTTATGGGGCGCTCCGGCACAGCGGAAAGCCAGAATGCTTGATAATCCGAAGCACCTAATCTTAAAGGCACCGCATCCGAGTCCGCTGTCGGCATATCGTGGATTCTTCGGGAGCAAGCCGTTCAGTCAGACGAATGATTTCCTGAAGGAACATGGGATCGAGCCAATTGACTGGCAGATTGAGTAGGCGGAAGAAGTGATAGGAGAATGTTGATGCTAGAAGAGAAGAAGGCTCTCACTGCTGTTAGCGGCAGTGAGAGCCTTCTTACGAATATAAATCGTTACAATTTTCTTAATTTTCCTTGTATTTTGTTGCAAACAGTTGAAATGCCGGTTTTGTTTTGGCATAATATATCAGATGAGAGATGGTTCATATTTTCATAGGTTATGGATCTCTTGAATCGATGGGAGGACAGACCATGAAAAAGATAGAAGTAGAATGCTGTGATGTTACATGCGTGCACAACCAGATTATAGAGGCAGTAAAAGAGAAGATGCCGGCGGAAGAATTGCTGAATGAACTGGCGGATTTTTATAAAGTATTCGGAGATGCAACAAGAATCAAGATCTTATGCGTGCTGCTCCGATCAGAGATGTGTGTGTGTGACCTGGCAGAGATGCTGGGGATGACGCAGTCGGCGATTTCACATCAGCTTCGTGTATTAAAGCAGATGAAGCTGGTGAAGAACAGAAGAGAAGGAAAAACAGTTTATTATTCACTTGCGGATGGACATATTCAGAATATTATCAGCCAAGGAATGGAACATATTATGGAGTAGTTTTTACAGGCTTTTTAGTGGAAAAAGAAAAGGGAAAATGATATGACAGAGCAATTAAAAAAACAAAGTATGATATATGGAGTCGGCGTTGTTATTTATCTGGCGGCTGTTATTGTGACATCGAATTTTACGATAGAAGATGAGATTAAATTCGTCTGGTTTCTGATCGCATATCTGATCGTCGGTTTTGATGTATTTAAAAAACTTCGAGACAGGATTCTGGAACTGAAATTTTTAACAGAATATACGCTGACGACGGTTGCGACGATCGGAGCTTTCGGTATTGGAAGATATACAGAAGGTGTACTTGTCATGATCCTTTTTGAGCTGGGAGTTATTTTTGAAGCATATTCCACAGACAATGCCAAACGATCCATTGAAGAGATGATTGATATTCGTCCGGCATTTGCAATCCGTAAGACAGATGGCGGAGAAGAACAGATCGATCCGATCGATCTTCAGGTTGGAGATATCATTGTGATCAAGCCGGGAGAACGTGTGCCGGTTGATGGAATAGTAGAAGCTGGATCTACGCTTCTTGACATGAAAGCGGTTACCGGTGAGTCTATGCCAAGAAGAGTTTCTGAAGGAAATAAGATTTACAGTGGATGTATTAACTTAAGCGGTGCAGTAGAGGCAAAGGTTCTGAAAGTATATCGTGATTCGACAGTCGCACAGATCATGGAACTGGTAGAGGAAGCACAGAATAAGGAATCCGAGAGCGAAAGTTTTGTTTCCAGATTTTCAAGAATATACACACCGGCAATGGTGCTGTTAGCACTCTTTGTTATGATCTATCCGCCGCTTACATTTTCTTATCATAACTGGAATATATGGATTTACAGAGGACTTATTTTCCTGATCGTGGCATGCCCGACAGCACTTGTAATGTCGATTCCAATCGCGTTCTTAGGAGGAATTGCATCGGCGGCAAGACAGGGAATCGTAATCAAAGGAGCCAACTATCTGGAAGACCTTTCCAAGGCAGATACATTTGTATTTGATAAGACAGGAACACTGACAGAAGGAGAATTTTCGGTTCAGGAGATTTACGCAGAGCAGGGAACAGAAGAGGAACTTTTAAAGATTGCGGCGCATGTGGAAAGCTATTCCAATCATCCGATCGCACAGTCACTCCTGAATGCCTATGATGGCGAGATTGACAAAGATCTCGTATCCAATATTAAGCAGATTCCGGGATATGGTCTTTCCGGAGATTATGATGGAAAGCGAATCCATGTCGGAAACTTCCGGCTGATGGAAAAATATGATATTGAAGTAGATGAATTTGATAGTACAGGAACGGTTGTCTATGTCAGCGTGGGAACAGAATATATGGGTGCGATCATCATTGAAGATGCGATTAAATATCGTGCGAAGTGGACGATGAAATATCTGAAAGATAAGTGTAAAGCTGTGCTTGTTATGCTGACTGGTGATACAAGGAGCGCAGGATATGCGGTGGCAAAAGAACTGAAGATGGATTATGCATATACAGATCTGATGCCTTCAGACAAATTAGAGCAGCTGGAAGATTTCCTGACGATCCAGGATGATATGGAGAAATTGGTCTGTGTCGGAGACGGTGTAAATGATGCCCCGGTACTGGCACGTGCAGATATCGGAATCGCGATGGGAGCGTTAGGTTCTGCGCTGGCAATTGAGGCGGCAGATATTATTTTACTGGAAGATGAATTGCCGAAAATCGTAGATGCGATCAAAATTTCCAAAGAAACACTCCGGGTAGTAAACCAGAATATTGCTTTTGCGATTGCAGTGAAAGTGATCATTGTACTGCTTGCACTGGTTGGATACTTTGGAATGTGGGAAGCGATCGTTGCAGAAGTCGGCGTTGTATTTGCAGCGATTATGAACGCAGTCTATGTCGTGAAATATTATGCATAGACTGTGGAATATATTTTGAGAGAGAATCACTATTTGCATATAAACATGTAGGAAAGCAAAAGGAGACAGATCATAATGAAGAGATTGGCAGCAGTGATATTGACAGCAAGTATAGGACTTGCGCTGGCAGGATGTTCCGGCAATCCTTACAAAGAGGGTGTCAGCCAGTTAGAGTCCAAAGAATATAAACAGGCAGAAGCAAGCTTCAAAGAAGCAGTGAAACAGGACAAGAATACAGCAGATGCATACCGTGGAATCGGAATTGCCTGCTGGGAGCAGAAGGAATATAAGGCTGCATTAAAAGCATTTAAAAATGCAGTTAAAGCAGGAACAAAAGAAAATGCCACACTTTATAATTTGATGGGTGGCTGTGCACTGAAACTTGATGATGGAAAGAGTGCACTTTCCTATTATGAGAAAGGTCTGGCAGCATCCGGAAGTTCAGATGAGTTGAAAAAGGAAATGGAATACAATGTTATTGTTTCCTATGAGAAGATGCAGAACTGGGAAAAAGCAAAGTCAAAACTGAATGAATATCTGGAAAAATATCCGGATGATGAAACAGCAAAAAAAGAAGTGGAATTTCTGGAAACAAGATAATCAGTTATAGAACCAGATAAAATAGAGGTTTCGTATGATAGAATTAAAACAGGATAAAGAGAGAGTGATCCTGGTAGGAGTGGAACTTCCGGGAGAAGAAAGCATGGAAGATTCGCTTTCGGAACTCTCTGAACTGGCAACCACAGCAGGTGCAGAAACGGTCGGTCGTGTGATCCAGAACCGGGAGCAGGTGCATCCGGGGACTTATGTTGGGAAAGGAAAGATAGAAGAGATCAAAGACCTGTTATGGGAACTGGAAGCAACAGGTATTATTTGTGATGACGAACTTTCACCGGCACAGATGAAGAATCTGCAGGATGAACTGAATGTGAAGGTGATGGATCGTACACTTCTTATATTGGATATATTTGCAGCCAGAGCTTCTACAAGTGAAGGTAAGATTCAGGTAGAACTGGCACAGTTAAAGTACCGGCAGACAAGGCTGACCGGATTTGGTACGGCAATGTCAAGACTTGGCGGCGGTATCGGAACGAGAGGACCGGGAGAGAAGAAACTGGAGATGGACAGACGTCTCATTAAAAGCCGGATTGCAGCATTGAACCGGGAATTAAAAGAAGTAAAACGCCACCGTGAAGTGACAAGGGAGCAGAGAAGCAAAAGTTATGTGCCGGTAGTTGCAATCGTTGGATATACGAATGCCGGAAAGTCTACACTTCTTAACCGGCTGACGGGAGCGGATATTCTGGCGGAAGATAAGCTGTTTGCAACATTAGACCCGACAACAAGAGGTTTAAAATTGCCGGGAGGTCAGGAAGTACTTCTGACAGATACAGTCGGATTTATTAAAAAACTTCCACATCATCTGATCGAAGCATTTAAGAGTACACTGGAAGAAGCAAAATATGCGGATGTAATCCTGCATGTAGTAGACACATCCAGTCCACAGATGGACAGTCAGATGTACACCGTGTATGAGACATTATCGAACCTTGGTGTAAAAGACAAAGCGATTATCACGGCGTTCAATAAACAGGACAAGTTAGAAGATGCACCGTTGATCCGGGATTTTAAAGCAGATTATACGGTTAAAATTTCAGCAAAGACAGGAGCCGGACTTACCGACCTGACAGATACGATTGAAGCGGTGTTAAGAGAGCAGAAAGTATTTCTTGAATGCCTGTATGAGTACCGGGATGCGGCAAAGATCCAGCTCATCCGCAAGTACGGAGAGCTGCTGGAAGAGAAGTATCAAGAGGATGGTATCTTTGTAAGAGCCTATGTCCCGGCAGAACTTTACTCGAGAGTCACTGTCTGACTCGGAGATTCAGAAAATAATTTGCGGTATGCACGCTGGAACGTGGAATAGTCGTGATAACCGCAGTCATAACATACCTGTGCGGCAGGAGTGCCGGACAGGAGCATTTCTTTTGCGAGCAGGAGCCGTTTCTGGGTAATGTAATTCCCGATGGTATAACCGGTTTCCTGCTTGAACTGTCTCATCATATAATATTTGCTGATATAAAAATGTTCAGCAAGAATATCAATATTCAAATTTTCACTCAGATGATTATTAATGTAGTCAAGAATATGGATGATCTTTGCATTGCAGTTATCTGTATCAATAAATTCCAGCCTGTTTTTCAGGGCGGCACGGTTTAAGTGGATCATAAATTCCAGAAATAATACCTGCCGGTACAGACCAGAAGCATAACTATCATCAGAGAAAGATTTCTCCAGCCGGGTAATGGAGCGGAAAAGAGAGCTTTTTTCGAGTGATGGAATACGAAGCACGTTAGAATGTTCTTTTGCGGCACGCTGAAAACAGAAACTCAGATCATAATCCTTATTTTTATAAGCTTGGATAAATCCCGGTGCAATATAAACAATAATACGTTCATAAAGAACCGAATTATCCACTTCGAGTCTATGAATATCATTATGATTGACTAGAACGATATCATAAGGTTTTAAATCATAGGATTTTCCTTCGATCATATAGTTGACCTTTCCTTTAATAAAAATCGTGATCTTGTTAAAGTCATGATAATGGTATTCGACTTCCTTCGTCTCACGGTCCGTCAGGTGAAAAAGCCGGAATTCACTGTTCAGATAGCCTTTTTTCATATATGTGTCCATGGAGAAATGCTCCTTTTGTCGTTTTTTCTTATATCATAGAATAAAATAGCACGATTTGCAATGCAAATAGCAATATTTGCGTTGAAAAGGAAAATCATGCCTGCTATGATGAGTACAGAAGCTATGAGAAAAAGAAATCACAAGATTTCTGCAAACCGGAGGTATGTTATGAAAGTTGTATTAGAGCGTTATCATGGACTTGGAAATGATTATGTTGTGTTTGATCCAAATAAAAATGAGCTGGAATTAAATGAAAGAAATGTCCGGAGGATCTGTGACAGAAATGCGGGACTTGGCTCTGACGGAGTTCTGGAGGGACCGATTTTAAAAGAAGACGGAATGTATGTGAAAGTATGGAATCCAGACGGAAGCGAATCCGAGACGAGTGGAAATGGTGTCCGTATTTTTGCAAAATATCTCAAAGATGCAAGTTATGTACAGAAAAAGAATTTTAAATTATATACAGGAAACGGACCGGTTGAAGTAACATTTTTAAATGAAGATGGTAGCAGACTTCGCGTTTCCATGGGAAAACTTTCATTCTGGAGTGATGATATTCCGGTAACTGGAGAACGAAGAGAAGTCATTAATGAAGATATGGTATTCGGACGTACGTTATATCCGGTTACCTGTGTAAATATCGGTAATCCGCACTGTGTAATTCCGATGCGCGAGATCTCCAAACCACTTGTTACGAAGATTGGTGACTATGCAGAGATCGCAAGATATTTTCCAAATCGTATTAATACACAGATTATGAAAGTGATCGACAAAGAAAATATTGCGATTGAAATCTTTGAGCGAGGCGCAGGTTACACACTTGCATCCGGAACAGGAGCGTGTGCGGCAGCCGGAGTTGCATACAAACTGGGCATGACGAACAGCAAAGTGATCGTGCATATGCCGGGTGGAGAATTACAGGTAGAAGTAGAAGATGATTGGAATGTCTATATGACAGGAGATGTTTTCTATGTTGCGAAGATGACTCTGAGCAATGAATTTGCAGAGAAGTTAAGAGCTTTATAAAAATGTGTGGGGTAGATTTGTACCATCTAATAAGATATACTAAGGCATAGGAGGAAAACCTATGCCTTTAAAATTTGTATTGGGACCATCGGGGTCCGGAAAAACTTATCAATTATATAAGAATGTGATCGCTGAGTCGAAAGCGCATCCGGAGGAGAATTTTATTGTTCTTGTACCGGAGCAGTTTACGATGCAGACGCAAAAAGATCTTGTGACGATGCATGACAGACACGCAATCATGAACATCGATGTATTAAGTTTTGTGCGTCTTGCATACCGTATATTTGAAGAGACAGGAGCCGGTACACTTCCGGTGCTGGATGATGAGGGAAAAAATCTGATCCTGCGTAAGATTGCAGGCAATCATGAAAATGAATTACAGATGCTCCGCGGCAACATTCGCAAGCTTGGATATATCAGTGAAGTCAAATCGGTGCTGTCGGAATTTGCACAGTATGATATCGGGGAAGAAGAGATTGACCGTGTGATGGAAAATGCCGGCAGAGAGTCAAGACTGTATTATAAGCTGGCAGACATGAAAGTTCTATACCGCGGGTTTCAGGACTATCTGAAAGAACGGTATATTTCCAAGGAAGAACTGTTGGACGTATTAAGCCGTGTCGTATGTAAATCGGAAATATTAAAAAACAGTACGATCGTTCTGGATGGATTTACCGGATTTACACCGGTACAGAACCGCTTGCTTGGAGAATTGATGAAGCATTGTCGGAAAGTTATGATCACTGTAACGATCGATCCGGCGGAAGATCCGTACCGCTATGAACATCCATATCAGTTATTTGCGCTTAGTAAACATATGGTTACATCCATGATACAGCTGGCGAAAGAAAATCAGATCGAGATCGAAGAGCCCATGGAGCTGTTTGATAAGATCCCGTATCGTTTCCGTGATAATCCGGCACTTGCATTTCTGGAAAGAAATCTTTTCCGCTATCGGAAAGAAACTTATGAAGGAGAGCAGGATGCGGTTAAGATCCATGTGGCGAGAGAGCCGGGGGAAGAAGCACTGGCGGCGGCGCAGCAGGTGCGCGCTTATATGCGGGAGAATGGATATCGCTGCCGTGAAATTGCTGTGATCGTCAGCGATATGGAGATGTATGCCGAGGCACTGGAACAGGCATTTGCGCTGTATGAGATCCCGGTATTTATGGATCACAAGAGAAGTATCCTGTTAAATTCATTCGTAGAGTATATACGAAGTCTCCTTGGAATGGCAGAACAGAATTTTACATATGAAAGTGTATTTCGTTTTCTGCGTACGAATCTGGCGGGATTTACCCATGATGAAGTGGACGAACTGGAAAATTATGTCATCGGTATGGGAATCAAAGGCTATAAACGGTGGCAGGAGAAATGGATCCGCAGATTAAAAGATATGAAAGAAGAGGATCTGGAACGACTGAACCATTACCGCACCAGATTCGTAGAAAAAGTGGATAATTTCGTCTTTGTATTAAAGCAGCGGAGGAAAACTGTCAAAGATATTACAATGGCATTGTATGAATTTATGGTGCAGGAGCAGTTGCAGGAGCGGATCGCAGAGCAGGAGCAGAAATTCCGTGAGAATGGTGAACTGGCACTTGCGAAGGAATATGCACAGGTTTATCGGATTGTTATCGAACTGATTGATAAATTTGTCGAGCTTCTCGGTGATGAACAGGTGAGCCTGAATGAATATTGCAAATTGCTGGATGCAGGGCTGGAAGAGGCACGTGTCGGTGTCATCCCGCCAAGTATTGACCAGGTTGTGATCGGAGATATGGAGCGTACGCGTCTGAAAGACATCCGTGCACTTCTCTTTGTCGGGGCAAATGATCTGCATCTTCCGGGAAATCTTCTGCGTACCGGTCTGTTGTCAGAGCCGGACAGGGAACAGTTCCAGAACCAGAAGCTGGCTCTGGCTCCGGGTGGAAAAGAGCGGGCATATGTACAGAAGTATTATCTCTATATGAATCTTACAAAACCATCGGAAAAGCTGGATATATTCTATAGCAAGGTATCTTCCGATGGTAAAAATATGCGACCGGCGTATCTGATGCAAGATTTAAGAAAAATGTATCCGGACATGAAGATCATAGAGGAAGAAGAAAAAAGCTTCGCAGAGAGGGAATTTACCGAGAAGCTGGGAATCACCTGTCTGATACGGGGGCTGCAGGAAAGTAATGGAGAACTTGATCCACTCTGGTGTGAACTGTACACCTGGTATAAGAAACATCCAGAATGGCAGCAGACAGTAGAAAGCTTACTGGAAGCCGGCTATTACCGTATGCCGATGGATGGACTTACGAGACAGGTGGCAGAGAAGTTATATGGAAAATATTTTACAGATAGTATATCGAGAATGGAGCGGTTCAGTATCTGCGCATTCGCACATTTTCTGACATACGGGCTCCGTCTGAAAGAACGGTCGGAATATGATTTCCAGTCTGTGGATTTTGGAAATGTGTGTCACCGTGCACTGGAACTGTACTCAAGAAAACTGGAGCACACCGGAGAGAGCTGGACAGAAGTTGAAAATAAAATAAGAAAGCAATATATTGATGAGTCGGTGGATGAGGCAATTACAGACTATGGCAATTCGGTTCTCTACAGTTCATCGCGGAACGAATATCTTGTAGAGCGTATGAAGAGAATGCTGGAACGCACAATCTGGGCACTGACAGAACAGCTTGCACAGGGGGATTTTGCGCCTTCTGCATATGAAGTCCGCTTTACAAATGGTAAAATTGACCGTGTCGATACCTGTGAGGATGAGGATAAAGTTTATGTGAAAGTTATGGACTATAAAACCGGCAGCAAAGAATTTGATGTAGTTTCGCTGTATCAGGGATTGCAGCTTCAGCTGATGGTTTATATAAAGGCGGCAGTGGAAAGAGAAGAGAAAAGACATCCAGGTAAAGAGATCGTACCATCAGGCGTATTTTATTATCGCATCCAGGATCCGCTTCTGGATGGAAAAGTCATGGATGAAATTCTGCGTGGAACCGAAGAGGAAAAGAAAGAACAAATGGAAAAGGAGATGTTAAAAGTACTCCGTCCGGATGGTCTGGTCAATCTGTCCGGTGAGAATCTTAAACATTTACAGAAAATACAGTCTGGTGATTCTGTTGCAGTTCCGGTTAAATATACAAAATCGGGATCGCTTTCCAAAACATCCAAAGTGGCTTCAGAGACAGATTTTGATACATTGATGCGATATGCCCAGAAGAAAGTGGAAGAGATCCATCAGAAAATTGCAGATGGTGAAGTTGCTGCTCTGCCGTACCGTCAGGGAATGGAGACAGGATGTGACTATTGTAAATATCGGCACATCTGCGGATTTGACCTGAAAGTTCCGGGTTATCATTATCGGAATCTGGAAAAATTATCAAAAGAAGAAGCAATCCAGAAAATGACCGCAGAAGTCGGGACTGGTTTAAAACAGCCGGAAAAATCTAAAAAAACTGGAATGGCAGAGAAAGAAGAACAGCCAGATAAAGAAAAGAACAGCAAGGAGGAGCAGTAATGGGTGTGACATGGACGCCGGAACAACAGAAAGTAATTGATTTGCGTAACCGGAATATACTTGTGTCGGCGGCAGCAGGCTCCGGGAAAACGGCAGTTCTGGTAGAACGGATCATAACGATGCTGACGAAAGATGAGCCGCCGATCGATGTAGATCAGCTACTTGTTGTGACATTTACAGAGGCGGCGGCAGCGGAGATGAAAGAAAGAATCCGTGCGGCCATAGAGCAGAAATTGGAAGAAGAGCCAGATAATGAACATCTGAAACGGCAGGCAACACTGATTCATAATGCACGTATTACGACAATCCACAGCTTCTGCCTGTCTGTGATCAAGGATCATTTTTATGCAATCCATCTGGATCCGGGATTCCGGATCGGAGAGGAAGGGGAGCTTAAGCTTCTGTGTCATGATGTGCTCGGAGAAGTGCTGGAAGAAGAATACACAGAGGGGAGACAGCGTTTCCTGGATTTTACGACTGCATATGGAGATGGAAAGAATGATAAGAAGATCGAAGAACTGATCCTTAAAATATACGAATATTCCAGAAGTTATCCGGATGCAAAAAAATGGATACATGACTGTGCAGAAAGCTACCGGGTTAAAGATTTTGATGCACTGGAAGAGACAGAATTTATCCGTGTCATCAAAGATCAGGTGAGCCGTTATCTTAAGGATGCGGCGAATAAAATCCGGCAGGCAATGAAGATCTGTACCGGGGAAGCTGATGGACCATATATGTATGAGACGGCGCTGGTAAATGATTCGCAGTTGATTCAAAGTTTAAGATCAAAAGATACATTTCTTGAGATGTCAACGGTGCTGGACAAGGATTATAAATGGACAAGGCTTCCGGGCAACAGAGATGAAAACGTATCTGAGAATAAAGCAAACCAGGTAAAATATTTAAGAGATACGGCAAAGAAGATCATAAAAGAAATGAAAGAGCAGTTCTTCTATGCACCGTCTTTTAAATTGCTGGAAGACTTAAATGCCAGTGCGCCGATGATGGAAGAACTGGCAGATCTGGTATGCAAATTTGCAGATCGCTTTGAAGAGAAAAAACGAAGCAAAAATATGATTGATTTTTCCGATATGGAGCAGTATGCCCTGCAGATTCTGACAGAAGAAAAGGATGGCAGACTTGTGCCGTCACCGATCGCAAAAGAGTACCAGAGACAGTTTGTGGAAATCATGATCGATGAATACCAGGACAGCAATCTAATCCAGGAAGCGCTTCTTACAAGTGTTTCTACAATATGGGAAGATAAGTATAATATTTTCATGGTTGGTGATGTAAAGCAGAGTATTTATCGTTTCCGTCTGTCCAGACCGGAGATTTTCATGAATAAATATAATACATACAATAAATACGAAAGTAAAAAACAGCGGATCGATCTGCATAAGAATTTCCGAAGCCGTAAGGAAGTGTTGGACAGTGTGAATTTTATTTTCCGTCAGATTATGACGGAAAAATTAGGAGGGATCGACTATGACGACGATGCAGCGCTAAATGTAGGAGCTGACTATAAAAAGACCGGAGAAAATGCGACGGAAGTGCTTGTTGTCGATACTGATATTCGCGACAATGATCATAAGAAAGTAAAAGGGATCAATGAAAGGGAGATAGAAGCAAGAGCAATTGCGGGGAAAATCCGTTCCATGATGGAGGATAACTTCCGCGTGACAGATAAAGAGAGTGGAAAACTTCGCCCGCTTCAGTACCGCGATATTGTGATCCTGACAAGAAGTTCGAGAGGATTTTCAGATGTATTTGTGGAAAGCCTCGGGCAGGAAGGAATCCCGGCGTTTGCGGGAACAAAAGAAGGATATTTTGCCACACAGGAGATCGGAGTACTGTTGGACTATCTGCGTGTGCTGGATAATGCAAGACAGGATCTGCCACTGACGGCAGTGTTGACGTCACCAATCGGTGGATGCAGTGCAAAAGAGCTTGCACTGATTCGTAGCTCATGTCCGGAAGAACCATTTTATGAAACAGTGCGCAGATACCGAGCAGAAGGAACGGAAGAAGAGCTTAGAGACAAACTGGAAAACTGCCTTTCGGTGATGGAGAAAATTCGTGAGATCGTGCCGTATACACCGATGCATGAATTATTACAGCGTGTGTTGGATGATACCGGATATGCAATGTATATGTCAGCAATGCCGGGAGGTATCCAGAGAAAAGCCAATATTGATATGCTGATGGAAAAGGCGAAAGCTTTTGAAAGCACCAGTTACAAAGGGCTGTTTCATTTTGTGCGCTATATGGAACAGCTGCAGAAATATGAAGTGGATTATGGAGAGGCGAATGTCGAGGAAGAGCAGGCAGATACTGTGCGTCTTATGACAATCCATAAAAGTAAAGGACTGGAATTTCCAGTTGTATTTGTAGCCGGTATGGGGAAACGATTTAACATGCAGGATATTAACAGCCGTGTTGTTTTGAATTCCAAATTCGGTGTGGGTCTGGAAGTTGTAGATCTGAAGCAGCGGACGAAGCGGGCGAGCCTGTTAAAGAAAACGATCCGGCAGGAAGAAAAACTGGATTCGCTTGGAGAAGAACTCCGAGTTCTCTATGTTGCCTATACAAGGGCAAAAGAGAAATTGATCATCACAGGAACGATGTCTAATCTGGAAAAGAAGCAGGCAGAATATGAAAGTGTGCAGGAAGAGTCGGATATGAAATTTGATTTCCTACGTCTGAGCAAAGCGACAACGTACTGGGATTTTGTACTGCCGGCAGTATTACGGGCTCCGCGGTCTGTACCGCTCAGACTGAAAGTGCTGAATATGTATGACATCATTGCGGGACAGGCAGAAGCGCAGGTGAAGAGTCAGATAGAAAGAAGTGTACTGGAAGACTGGGATACAGAGCGTGTATATGATGAAGAGATGCATGAAAATCTTAGGAATCAGTTTGCGTACAGATATCCACATGAAAACAGCCAGACACGAAAGTTGAAATTCTCCGTTTCGGAATTAAAGAAACGGATTTATTTACAGGAATCCGGAGAAATGGAGGACAGCGAGCAGCTTTACGAAGAAACGGAACTGCAGCCGATCCTTCCGAAATTTATGGAGGAAGAGGTGCCGCTTACAGGAGCATCCAGAGGTACCGCTTATCACCGTGCACTGGAGCTCCTGAATTTTGCAGAAGACTATGATACTGAGAAACTGAAAAATTGCCTTAGGAAGTTTACAGAAGATGGGAAGATGACGGACGAGATGCGAAAGGCTGTCTGCATTCGGGATTTCTTGAAATTTTTACAGACAGACAGCGGAAAACGGATGCAGGTATGTGCAAAACAAAACCGCCTCTTTAAAGAGCAGCCATTCGTACTCGGAGTGCCGGCAACGGATCTGTGGAAGGAAGAAGAGGAAGGCGAACTTGTTCTTGTTCAGGGAATCATAGATGTGTATTTTGAAGAAGAGGACGGATTGGTTGTGCTGGATTATAAGACAGACCGTGTCCGTGAAAGCAGAGAACTTGTAGAACGTTATCATGGACAGCTTGATTACTACGCCAGGGCACTGGAACAGGCGACCGGTAAAACCGTAAAAGAAAAGATCATCTATTCCTTTACCCTTGGCGAAGAAATTCATCTGCCATAAAAGAAAATAAAAAGTTTACAATTAAGGACGGAATGTTTTCAGTGCTTCGATGGTCTGGGCAATCAGATCTTCCAGAGTCCAGCCGAGCATATCAGCACCGCGTTCGATTACTTCGCGGGAACATCCGGCTGCAAAATTTTTGGATTTGTATTTTTTCTTAACAGATTTTAAAGTCAGATCCTGAACGCTTTTGGACGGTCGCATAACAACGACTGCACCGATCAGTCCGGTCAGCTCGTCAACGGCATAAAGCACCTTTTCCATTTCGTGTTCCGGTTGTATGTCAACAGTAATTGCATAACCGTGACTTGCTGTGGCGTGGATGATTTTTTCATCTGCGCCATTTTCTTTTAAGATTTCTTGCTCTTTGATGCAGTGCTGATCCGGATATTTCTCAAAATCCAGGTCGTGCAGGATCCCTACGACTTCCCAGAAATCTTTCTCATCACCATATCCAAGTTTCTCTGCAAAATAGCGCATTGTTTTTCCGACAATATCTGCGTGTTCCAGATGAAATTCATCCTGATTATATTCTTTCAATAATGTCCATGCCTGTTCCTGTGTCATATATATACCTCCTGGATGTTATTGCTATAATGATGTCAGGGTCAAAAGATGCCATACGAATTGTTCCGTACTTCGTATTCCACAATTCTATCTGACATTATTATAGCACGGTATATAAGTTCCACACTAATAAGAATCTTTTTTGGCAGACTATAGAAAAAAGTTATTACACGAATATTTTAAAAATGTTATGGAAATACTTTCAAAATAATGAAAGGGGTAATATTATGACTGCAAAAAAGAAAGATCCGATACGGCTGGATCAGATCACGCCGGAAGAGAAAATGAAATATGAAGTAGCAGAGGAGCTGGGACTGCTTGATAAAGTGCTGGCAGAGGGATGGAAATCTTTATCATCCAAGGAAACCGGACGGATTGGCGGGAAGCTGGCAGGACGCAGGCGTCGGCAGCAGCAAAGCGCTGTGAAAGAGGAGTAAAAGTAACAAAAGTATTACGAATGTTAATTAGTATGAACATTTACAGGGAAAGCTTGAAAACAGAAAGCCCTTTTGCTATAATCGAAAAGCTTGATTAGAAGAGTAAAAGATTCGGGATATAGCGGGTGCAGAGAAGATGGACAGCAAGATTAATGTTTTAGGTATATATATAGACAATTACACAGGCAAAGAAGCTATGAAAGAAGCGGTCGGATACATGGAGTCTGATCCGGTTAATATTGTAGAACTTCTTACAGTAGATGCAGTGATGGATGTAGATCTGCAGCAGGAGACGAAGGAACAGCTTAGAAGTTTCGATCTTGTGCTGGCAGGAGACAAGACAATTCTGGAAGCAGCGGATGTGGAAGAGAAGCGTTGTCTGCAGGAGACAGAGAATCATTTATTTATGAAGATGTTCCTGAGATATTTGCATAAGAACCATAAGCGGGTATATCTTCTTGTTGAGACACAGGAAGAGGGAGAAGCATTTTTTCAATATCTGGAACACTATTATAGAGGAATCCAGATTGTTGGGATGGCGAAAGTTTCTGCAGAAAACAGAGCGGATGATATGCTGGTGAATGCGATCAATGGTGCAGAGACAGACTGTGTACTTTCTATGTTATGTTCGCCGCTTCAGGAAGATTTTGCGGCAAAGAACAGAGCACTTCTCAATACGAGAATTCTTTTCGGTATGGGAAAAGCAGCTCCGCCGTGGAAAGAGACCAGCTTTGGAAAGGAAAAAGTCACCCGATTCTTTACCCGGAGAATTTTCAGAAAAGAGATGGAAAAGCAAAAGGCAGAGAGCGACAGGAATGTCGGGGCAGACATTTAAAAGACATACAGATACAGAAAGAAAAAAGTGAGGAAATCAACAAAAAATTGTGATTTCCTCTTTATTTTTTTGTTGATATATATTAATATAGGTCTAGTAATATGCAAATTCACTTAAGATAGAGTAATTTTGTTGTAGAAAATGCATATTGAAATGAGTGGAGGAGATAACCTATGATATCTAATCAAATACTTCAAAACACGATTGAAGGATTGAAAGGGATTACTAGAATTGACTTTTGTATTATGGATACAGATGGTAAGGCCCTTGCAAGTACATTTTCAAAACAGGAGAATTACGAAGACGAGATTCTGTCTTTTGTGGAATCTCCGGCAGACAGTCAGGTAGTACAGGGATATCAGTTCTTTAAGATCTTTGATGAACACCAACTGGAATATATCCTGCTCGCGAACGGCGGCGGAGAAGATGTCTATATGGTGGGCAAGATCGCAGTGTTCCAGATCCAGAATCTTCTGGTAGCATATAAAGAACGGTTTGACAAAGACAATTTCATAAAGAACCTGTTGCTTGATAACCTGTTGTTGGTGGATATTTACAATCGTGCCAAAAAATTACATATTGACACGGAAGTAAGACGTGTTATCTTTATTATTGAGACAAAACACGAGAAGGACAGCAGTGCCCTTGATAATGTGCGCTCACTTCTTGGCGGTAAAGCCAAGGATTTTGTAACAGCGGTAGATGAGAAGAATATTATAGTTGTGAAGGAACTGGAGCCGAATGACGGACATGCAGAATTGGAGAGGATTGCGCAGAATTTCTATAATCTGCTCCGCAATGACGGAGAAGAGGACATTCTGATCGCATATGGTACGGTTGTCAGTGACATCAAAGAAGTATCGAAGTCTTACAAAGAAGCCAAACTGGCGCTTGATGTGGGTAAGATCTTTTTTGGTGAGAAGAATATTATCGCATACAGTGCGCTTGGCATTGGGCGACTGATCTATCAGCTTCCGATTCCTCTGTGCAAGATGTTTATCCGTGAGATTTTTGAGGGGAAATCACCGGATGATTTTGATGAGGAAACATTGACTACGATCAATAAGTTCTTTGAGAATAACCTCAATGTGTCAGAGACTTCAAGACAGCTCTATATTCACCGTAATACATTAGTTTACCGTTTGGATAAACTTCAGAAAAGTACGGGACTTGATCTTCGTGTATTCGAGGATGCTATTACATTCAAGATTGCACTGATGGTTGTAAAATACATGAAATATATGGAGTCGCTGGAATATTAAATTGCTGGAGTATAATAATTAGGAGGAACATATGATTGAATTAAGAGAAGTAACGAAAGAGTACTCAAAAGGGGTTGCAGCCCTTAATGGTATCAATCTTAAGATTGAACAGGGCGAATTTGTCTTTATTGTTGGAGACAGTGGTTCCGGTAAGTCTACTCTGATTCGTCTGATTATGAAGGAGTTAGATCCTACTTCAGGCACGATCATTGTAAATGGACATAACCTGAACCGTATGAAACATAAAAAGATTCCGTTGTACCGGAGAAAACTGGGCGTTGTATTTCAGGATTTCCGCCTTTTGAAGGATAGAAATATCTATGAGAATATTGCGTTTGCCCAGAGAGTAACCGAGACATCGACAAGAATTATTAAGAAAAAAGTGCCGGCTGCGCTGTCCCTTGTAGGACTTGCACAGAAGTACAAATCATTCCCGAAGGAATTATCCGGTGGAGAGCAGCAGCGCGTTGCAATCGCGAGAGCAATCGTGAATGAACCGGCAATCCTTCTGGCGGATGAGCCTACCGGTAATCTCGATCCGACGAACTCATGGGAAATCATGAAGCTTCTTGAAGAGGCGAATGACCGTGGAACAACTGTACTTGTTGTTACACATAACCAGGAGATTGTAAACGAGATGAAAAAGCGCGTTGTAACGATGAAGAAGGGTGTCATCGTCAGCGACGAGAAAAAAGGTGGGTATAATAATGAGAATTAGTACATTTGGATATTCGATGAAACAGGGTGTGAAGAACATCGGCAGAAATAAGATGTTCTCCATGGCATCCATTGCAACGATGTCAGCTTGTATTTTCCTCTTTGGATTATTCTATTCGATTGTAATGAACTTTAATTACATTGTAGACAAAGCAGAGCAGGGAGTTGCAATTACAGTATTTTTTAGCGAGGATGCAACACAGGAACAGAAAGATAAGATCGGAGAGGATCTGAAGAAGGAAGACGGAGTTCTGGAAGTGAACTATATCAGTGCAGAAGAAGCATGGAATAAGTTCCAGGATGACTACTTTGGAGACTCCAAAGAAGCGGCAGAGGGATTTAAAAATGATAATCCACTGGCAAATTCAGACAACTATGAAGTATACATGTCAGATGTATCCAAGCAGAAACAGGTCGTATCTTATGCAGAGAAACTGGACGGTGTGCGGAAAGTCAACAAGTCAGATACGGTAGCCAAGACTCTGACAAGTGTGAACAAACTGGTTGGTATCATTTCGGCAGCGATTATTTTGATCCTGCTGGCTGTATCTATCTTTCTGATCAGTAATACAGTAACAATGGGTATTACAGTAAGACGGGAAGAGATTGCGATCATGAAATACATCGGAGCGAAGGACGGTTTTGTGCGGGCACCGTTCGTATTTGAAGGTCTTCTGATTGGTGTGATCGGTGCGATCATTCCACTGGTAATGTTATATTTTATGTATGATAAAGCAGTAAGCTATGTGATGACAAGATACAGTCTGCTGAATAATATCGTGGACTTCCTCCCGGTAATGAGAGTATACCGTACACTTTTACCGGTCGGTATTGCTCTTGGAGTAGGTATCGGTTTCCTTGGAAGTACATTTACAATCCGCAAACATCTGAAAGTTTAGTTGCTTTAGCGTACGAAAGAAGCTGTCAGTGACAGGTTCTTCAGATAGCACAAGGGTGTAATTAATAAGGGAGACACAGATGAAGAAGAGAAAAAGAATCCTCAGTCTGTTATTGGTATGTGTTCTGTGCTTCAGCATGACAGGGCAGGCACAGGCATCAAAGATCAGTGCCGCTAAGAAAAAAGCGCAGGTGTTACAGTCGAAGAAAAAAGAGGCAGTAGCAGAGAAGAAAAAACTTCTGGAGCAGTTGGAATCTGTATTGGATGAGATGGAAACAACAAAGAAGAAGATCACTGCCAAAGAAGATGAGATCAGTAAAAAAGAAGATGAACTACTGATTGCGCAGGTAGATGAAGACAATCAGTATGAAGACATGAAGAAACGTATCAAATATATGTATGAGAATGGCAATGCTAAATTCATCGAGATTCTTTGCCAGTCGAAGTCGTTGAGTGACTTTCTGAATAATGCAGAGTACATATCGACGATTTCTTCATATGACAGAACTATGTTGAAAAAGTTCCAGAAAGTTGTAAAGAATGTGCAGGCGCAGGAAGAAGCCTTGAAAAAAGAGAATGCCGAACTGGAAAAGATGCAGGATAATCTGATCGCAAAGCAGAGTACTGTAAAACAGATGCTTTCGGATAAGAAGAATGAGATTGCCGGAATCCAAAAGGATATTAAAAAGAATGCAAGCAAGCTGAGCGCGCTTGAACAGGCAGCGGCAGATGCTGCAAGAAAGAAGCAGGAAGCAGCGAGTTCTTATTCATCCGGAGCGGGTGCGTCTGTCGTATCCGGCAATGGAACTTTTACACATCCTTGTCCGGGATACAGTCGCATATCCAGTTATTTCGGATATCGTGAACAGCCACTTGCCGGAGCCAGCACAAATCACAAAGGAATGGATTTTGCGGCGCCGACCGGTACGCCGATTTATGCGGCGGCAGGAGGTACTGTAGTATCTGCCGGATACAGTGGCAAAGCCGGTAACCTGATTGTAATCAATCATGGAAACGGGTTATCTACTTACTATATGCACTGCCACAAGATTTATGTCCGGGCAGGGCAGAAAGTAAGCAAAGGACAGAATATAGCAATTGTAGGAACAACGGGTAATTCAACAGGACCACACCTGCATTTCCAGGTTATGTCCGGCGGAGTACCGGTGAACCCGTTGAAATATTTATAGAATAGGACTGACGATTGTGGAACATAAAAAAGGATTTATAAAAGGGGCGCTTACGGGCGCCCTTCTGACATTATTAGTTGTGAGCCTTGCAGCCTGTGGACTGCAGCATATCAATGAAGGAATTATATCATCTGATACAGAGACAAAGTTATCTTATTTGAAAAAACTGATTGATGAGACATATCTGCATGACGTAAAAGAGAAAGATCTCAATGAAGGCATTTACAAAGGCTATGTAGAAGGACTGGGAGACCAGTATTCTGCTTATTATGACAAAAAGGAAACAAAAGAGTTGACGGAAAGCCTGGATGGTTCTTTCAGTGGTATCGGTGCTGTTATGACGCAGGATGCCAGCAGCGGAGTGATTACGATCACACGGGTATACGATGATTCGCCGGCAAAGAAAGCAGGAATTAAGACTGGAGATATCTTGTACCGAGTAGAAGAGAAAACGGTGACAGGAAAAGATCTGGACAAAGTTGTTTCGTGGATCAAAGGTAAGAAAGGAACAAAGGTCAATCTGACACTGCTTCGTGGAACGAACAGTGATAAGATCAAAGTGACAGCTACACGTGACGTGATTAATGTTGAGACGGTGAAATATAAAGTGCTGGAAAATCAGATTGGATATATTTCCATTTCAGAGTTTGATTCTGTGACAGGTGCTCAGTTCGCAAAAGCATTGAAACAGCTGCAAAAGAAGAATATAGAAGGACTGGTCGTAGATTTAAGAAACAATCCGGGAGGAAGTCTCTCTACGGTGTGTGATATTCTTGACAGCATCCTCCCAAAAGGACTGATCGTTTACACGAAGGATAAGAATGGAAAGAAAGAAGAATATACATCGGATGAAAAACACCGGTTAAACCTTCCAATGTCTGTGCTGGTAAATGGTCAGAGTGCAAGCGCATCAGAGATTTTTGCCGGAGCAGTACAGGATTATGGCAAAGCTGAGATTATAGGAACACAAACCTACGGAAAAGGTGTGGTACAGAATCTGTTTGATCTGAAAGATGGTACCTGCGTAAAATTAACGACATCCGAGTATTTTACACCGAAAGGCCGCAACATTGACGGCAAAGGAATCACGCCGGATGTAAAGATCGAATATAAATATAATGCCAAAGATCCAAAGGCAGACAATCAGCTTGATAAAGCGGTGTCTGTTGTAAAAGACAAAATAAAATAATCGATGAAAATAAAGGGAATGCTTTTTGGGCATTCCCTTTTAACATGCCATGTGATAGAATAAAAACGAAAATTTTTCTAAATGAAATCCTGGGAAATCATTTCCGGAAGAAAGGATTATAGATATGACAGTTTTAATTAAAAATGGACATGTTGTAGATCCACTCACAAAAAAAGATGGAGTATACGATGTGTTGGTAGAAGGAAAGAAAATTCAGAAAATTGCAGAGAAGATTGATGAGAAAGCGGACAGAGTGATCGATGCAAGAGGAACTTATGTGTTGCCGGGATTTATTGATCTGCATGTACATCTCAGAGATCCGGGACTGGAATACAAGGAAACACTGGAGACAGGCGGAAGAGCGGCGGTACACGGTGGTGTGACGACAATCTGTGCGATGCCGAATACGAAACCGGTGATCGACAGCCGGGAGAAAGTAGAAGCTGTGCATGAAAGAGCCGTGAAAGAATCACCGGCACATGTTATCCAGCTTGGCGCAGTTACCTGTGGACAGGAAGGAAAAGAACTGGCTGATATTGCAGGAATGGCAGCGGCAGGATGCCATGCGATCAGTGAAGACGGCAAATCTGTAATGAATGCATCTTTATACCGTAAAGGGATGAAAGAAGCGAAGAAGGCAGGAATCAGTGTATTTGCACACTGCGAGGACATTACCATGGTCGAAGGAGGCGTGATGAATGCAGATGAGAATGCGAAGCGTCTCGGACTTAAGGGAATTACAAACTCTGTAGAAGATGTGATCGTTGCAAGAGATATCCTGCTGGCGAAAGAGACAGGCGTACGTCTGCATCTGTGCCACTGCTCTACAAAGGACAGTGTGACGATGGTAGAGATGGCGAAAAAAGAAGGACTTCCGGTAACGGCAGAAGTATGTCCGCATCATTTTATACTGACTTCAGATGATATCAAAGAAGATGATGGAAACTTCAAGATGAATCCGCCGCTGCGCAGCAGAGAAGATGTTGAAGCGCTCCGCATGGGACTTAAGAATGGAATTATGGATGTGATTTCTACAGACCACGCACCACATTCTAAAGAAGAGAAGAACCGTTCCATTGAGAAAGCATCTTTTGGTATCGTAGGTCTGGAGACTTCGGCAGCGCTTACTTATACAGAACTGGTGAAGACAGGTGTGCTCAGTATTATGGATATGGCAGAGAAGATGAGTTATAATCCGGCGCAGATATTGGGGCTTACTGAAAAAGGAGCAGTGGCAGAAGGAAAGATTGCGGATCTTGTAATCTTTGATCCGGATGCTAACTATAAGATTGATAAGAATACATTCTTTTCCAAAGGGAAGAACACGCCGTTTGACGGAAGAGAAGTATACGGCCGGGTAGAATATACACTGGCGGATGGTGAAATCGTATATGAGTATCGGGATACCAGAAAGGCGTAGTATGCAACAGCATGCAAGTGTTAGGGCAGAGTATCTTACGATGTGTAACAGTACAGAGAATATAGGAGGAATAAGAGGATGATCAACAAATTAGTAGCAAACATTAAGAAGACAGGGGCACCGATCGTAGTAGGGCTTGATCCAATGTTAAATTATATTCCGGAGCAAGTACAGAAAAAAGCATTTGCTGAATACGGAGAGACGCTGGAAGGTGCAGCAGAAGCAATCTGGCAGTTTAACAAAGCAATCGTAGATAATACTTATGATCTGATCCCGGCTGTAAAACCGCAGATTGCCATGTATGAGCAGTTTGGCATTCCGGGAATGCAGGCATTCAAGAAAACTGTAGATTACTGCAAAGAGAAAGGACTTGTAGTGATCGGAGATATCAAACGTGGCGATATCGGATCAACATCCGCAGCCTATGCAGTCGGACATCTTGGAAAAGTTGCAGTCGGAAGCAAGAGCTATGCAGCATTTGATGAAGATTTTGCAACAGTGAATCCATATCTTGGATCTGATGGTGTGAATCCATTTCTGGATGTATGCAAAGAAGAGAAGAAAGGAATCTTCGTGCTGGTTAAAACATCCAATCCATCCAGTGGCGAATTCCAGGATCAGAAGATCGACGGACGTCCGCTCTATGAACTGGTTGGAGAGAAAGTGGCCGCATGGGGCACAGAAGCAATGGGAGACGAATACAGCTATGTAGGAGCCGTTGTTGGAGCAACTTATCCGGAGATGGGTAAAGTACTGCGTAAGATCATGCCGAAAGCATACATTCTTGTTCCGGGATATGGTGCACAGGGTGGAAAAGGAAAAGATCTTGTACACTTCTTTAACGAAGACGGACTCGGTGCGATCGTGAACTCATCCAGAGGAATCATCGCTGCATACAAGCAGGAGAAATATGCAAAATTCGGAGCAGAGAATTTTGCAGATGCATCCAGAGCGGCAGTAGAAGACATGGTTGCAGATATCAAAGGAGCACTTGGTTAAGGAGAAAATAAATGGCTAAAATGGAAAAAGAACAGGCACGTGTCATCTCTCAGGAGATGCTGGCTGCCGGTATATATAGTATGTGGATTCAGACAAAGGCTGCAAAAAATGCAAAACCGGGACAGTTTATATCCATGTATACAAATGATGCAGGTAAATTATTGCCGCGTCCAATCAGTATTTGTGAGATAGACCGTGAGAGTGAGAAACTTCGTGTAGTATACCGGGTAACCGGAGAAAACACAGGTACAGAGCAGTTTTCAAAACTGCAGGCGGGAGATACAATTGATATTGTTGGATCTCTTGGCAATGGATTTCCGCTCGAGAAAGCAAAAGGGAAAAAAGTATTTCTGATGGGTGGAGGAATCGGAGTGCCGCCGATCTTACAGCTTGCTAAGGAAATGGAATGTGAAAAGAAGCGGATCATTGTCGGTTACCGGGATGCGCAGACATTTCTGAGAGAAGAGTTTGAAGCAAACGGAGAAGTTTATATTGCAACAGAAGACGGAAGTGTAGGAACAAAGGGCAATGTTATGGATGCAATCCGGGAAGCAGCTCTGGAAGCAGAGATTATTTACGCTTGTGGACCGGCTCCGATGCTTCGTGCGATCAAAGCATATGCAGCAGAAAATCAGATTGAATGTTATATATCTTTAGAAGAACGGATGGCATGCGGAATCGGTGCCTGTCTGGCATGCGTCTGCAAATCAAAAGAAAAAGATGCACACAGCAATGTACATAACAAACGGATCTGTAAAGACGGACCGGTATTTCTTGCTACGGAGGTGGAAATCTAATGGACATGAGAGTGAATATTGCCGGAGTAGAATGGAAGAATCCGGTTACTGTAGCATCCGGAACGTTTGGATCAGGAGAAGAGTTTTCCGATTTTGTAGATTTGAATAAGTTAGGTGCAGTAACAACAAAAGGTGTGGCAAATGTACCGTGGTCCGGTAATCCGACTCCGCGTGTAGCAGAAGTATACGGTGGCATGATGAATGCAATCGGATTACAGAATCCGGGAATTGAGCTGTTCTGCGAGAGAGATATCCCGTTTCTTAAAAAATACGATACAAAGATCATTGTCAATGTATGCGGACATGCACCGGAAGAGTATCTTGCAGTTGTAGAAAGACTTGCAGATGAACCGATCGACATGATGGAGATCAATATTTCCTGCCCGAATGTAAATGCAGGCTTTCTCGCTTTTGGACAGGATGCCGGTCATGTAGAAAAACTGACTGCCCAGATCAAGAAGATTGCAAAACAGCCGGTTATCATGAAACTGACACCGAACGTAACGGATATTACGGAGATTGCAAAAGCAGCAGAAGCAGGCGGCGCAGATGCAATTTCTCTGATCAATACATTAACAGGAATGAAGATTGATATTAACCGTAAAACATTTGCACTTGCAAATAAGACCGGGGGCGTGTCAGGTCCAATCGTGCATCCGATCGCTGTGCGCATGGTTTATCAGGCAGCACAGGCAGTGAAGATTCCGATCATCGGAATGGGGGGTATCCAGTCGGCGGAAGATGCGATTGAATTTTTACTTGCGGGTGCAAGTGCCGTTTCTGTAGGAACAGCGAATTTCTATCATCCGAATATCACAGAAGAAGTGGTTGACGGAATCCGTGCATATATGGAGAAGAATGGCTTTGATAAAGTTTCGGATATGGTAGGGATTGTAAAATAAAACGGATGTCGAAATATAGAAAAAAACAATAAATACTATACAAAAAAACAATTGGATTTTGCCGGAGGACAGCTCTATAATAAAAGAAGATGTAAATGTAGGAGGTAATGAAGTATGTCAATTACAGCTGAAACAGCGAAAGCGCATGCAAAAGACCCGGCAGTTCTTTGCTGCAGAGCAGAAGGTGGAATTACAATTGAACCGGCTAACCTGGAAGATCCGGCAATCTTTGATGAATTAGTAGATTCTGGATTATTAAATCTGGATGGATGTCTTACAATCGAGCAGGTATTGGGAGCAAAACTTACAAAGACAAGTGATTCTCTCTGTCCACTTACTGTAGACAACGTAGAAGGAATCAAAGAAGTTACAGAAGAAGTACCGGCTGAGGAAGCACCGGCAGAAGAAGCTGCAGTTGCTCCGGAAGTGAATGTAGAAGGTGCAGCAGTGACTGTAAAACATGGAAAGGTAGTTATTTCTATCAAAGAAGGAAAAGATATTTATCTTGAACTGCCAATCTAGTATTAAAAAAGGGATGTAAGAAAACTGTCGTACGTATCGCGTACGGCAGTTTTTTTTGTGTCGCGTTTTCCACACGTTGCCTGTAAAGAAAAATTGTGTTATTATTTAGTATAATCTAAAAAAATAAGAGCAGAACTGTAAGAGCAAAACTGCTCATTCATACGGAGGATAGAAAGATGGAGAGCTACAAACAGGAATTTATTGATTTTCTGATAATGCTTTTCCATAAGTTGATGTAACTTCTCAAAACCTTGTATTTACTGGTGTTCTGCAAGATTTTGAAAAACGGTAAAGTGGTGTATTGTATCATAAAATGATATAGTTTGATATGAAAATGGTGTACTAAATGGTGTAGTAAATCGGAAAGAATTATTAAATTTGATAGCAAAATTTTAAGAGTGTCAGATTTGACATTTGAATAGGTATTTGTTAGAATAAGAATATAAAAAAGGCACTACTGATAGTTGGTTAGTCCAAATTATTTTTTACTTAAAAAAGTAACCGTAATCCTTTGGGCGAAGGGCGGTTACTTTTTTGATTGATTTATATACGCTATTAAAATCGTTACAACAATACTAAGTATCATTAGTACGATGGAGAGCATTTCGAAATCACTCATAAGTTAAGCCCTCCTTTCCCAGATTTCCTGCAAGCAGGATTTCTATGTAATCAGAGGGTTCAGTCCCTCTGTTGAAGGACTAACCGCCTACCATTCTCATGTAGTGCCTTGTCTTATTTTATCAAACTGACTGTCTTGTGACAAGATATTCTCTACTATTGTGCAGAAATAATTGAGAAGAAATTCTCACAACAGAATAAAGTGCTTGGAAATATTGAAAAGTTCGTTTAAAATCAAGGTTTGCAGACATTTTTCTTCAAAGAAAAGGTATCGTAGAATACCGCAAAATATCGTAACGGATTTTTAAAATGGAGTAAATATTTCAAGAAGACATGAAAGGAATGACGCAGATAGTAGAGATATTGTCTGCGTTATTTTGCAATTATAATGGTGCAAATAATTACAAAGTATGATATTATGAAAATAAACAAATTAGAATTTTAAAAAGGAGTGTGATGACCATGATTTTTGATTTTGAGCCTTGGCAATTAGATATTGATATTGACTTAACTAAACAATTATATAGAAGTTGTAAAGGAGACTTTGTATGGGTAGAAAAGAAATAACAACAAAAGAAGATTTAATGAAAGTAATAGAATTATTCGAAAATACTGGAATTACATACTGGTTGGATGGCGGATGGGGTGTAGATATTTTAGCTGGTAAACAAACAAGAATTCATAGAGATATAGATATAAATTTTGATGCTCAACATACGGAAAAATTGTTAAATGTGCTTTTGAATCTGGGCTATAAAATTGATACAGACTGGAAACCGGTTAGAATAGAGTTATATAGTGATGAACTTGGTTACTTAGACATTCACCCGTTCGTTTTAAATGAGGACGGAACTTCAAAACAAGCTGATTTAGAGGGTGGATGGTATGAGTTTGAAAAAGATTACTTTGGTAGTGTTTTTTTTGAAGGCAAAACAATTCCTTGTATATCTTTAAAAGGCCAAAAAGTTTTCCATTCAGGTTATGAATTAAGAGATAAAGATAAGCATGATATTTCAATTCTTGAAAGTTTATCAAAATAACATCGCTGTAATTTCTAAGATAAATTGCAGTTTGTAGCAGACAGTTTTTGGAGTGACTGTCTGCTTTTTCTTTTCAATCATAATTGATAGTAGTGCTATAAAATGGTTCATATCCATTGTGAAAAGACCATTTAGAACGGTGTAGATTGATTGTAAGGGTAGTAGTAGTTCCGTTGATTTGGTTATGTTCTGCTTCGATTTCCGCTACCACTTCATCGGTATTCCAGTATTGATATACGATAACTTGCAATTCGGTATCACGGTTAGCCCCATTGCTGAATGACATGCTGTTAAATACAAGATAATCGGGCAAGCTAATGTAATAGAGAACACCTGCAAGTAAGACTAGAACAATAGTGGCAAATAACAATTTCTTTTTCATTTTGACATACCTCAGTTTCTATATAGTTATAGGGATAATTATATAGTACCTCACTATATAGTGAATTACTACATAAAGATTTATTGAATATACTTTTATGTAGAGGTGAGGCAATGAAGTATGGACATTTGGAACTTCATATAGAGGAACTGCTGAAAGAAAAAGGAATTAGTAAGAATACCATTTGTAAAGAATTGGATATACCGAGGTCTAACTTTAATCGTTATTGCAGAAATGAATTTCAGAGATTAGACGCACAACTAATCTGTAAACTGTGCAGTTACTTGGATTGTGGAATAGAAGAATTGATAGAGTATGTGAAAGAATGAGAGCCTGTCGGATTGAAGAAAATTCGTGCAGGCTTTTGTTGTGGCAAGAAAAAAAGAAAATGTAGTGAGGTCAAGGAACAAGGCGAAGCCGATACGCCGTAGGGCAGTCCTTGACAGAACGGACACAGCCAACAGTACCATGATACAGCAGAGGACTTGAAAGGTCAGAAACCTTGCAAGTCCTCTTGTCTGTTACTGGGCGTTATGTTTTAAGTAAAGTGCTTCTTTCATCAGTTCCTTTTCAAATGCTTTGATGTGACAATCATGTACTTCATTGTCGATATAAAAGCAATCGTCAGCCTGTGAGTAGGCAAGTTTGGTAACTTTCGGTTCATAGGTCTTTGTATCAATTCCGTAATAGTAAATCGTGGCGGTTGTTAATACCATGTGAATACTTTCAAAATCTCTTGTAAAAATAGTATGCCTGTCGGAATAGAAGAAATCAGACGGACATTCATAGAAGTCGGAACTATCCCCTTTCAAAAATAAAGGTAATATGTGCATTGCATTTCCAGCACGATTGACAAGAACATAAAAGCGTGGAATAAGGGCGGCATATTGGGTCATCATGGCAATATAGATATCGTCTAAATTATCAAGAAGATACTCGGAGCAGGAGTTGTTATAAAAGACATATTGCAGGGCATTGTTATTTTGGTTTGTATGTTCCATAGGTACATTTTGTCCGTAAAGCCACCGCAAGTCTACATCTAAGGAGTCAGCAATCAGTTCCATTTTATCGGCTTTCGGGTTGTACTGCCCTGAAAGGTAGGAACTGAACGCTCCTTTGCTGATACCGGTATCTTTGACTATATCTACCTGTTTTTTATTTTTTGCTTTCATGGCAAATTTAATCCGTTCTGCGATTGTATTCATCTGAAAAAACCTCTCTTTCCATATCTCGTTATAACTTCTCATATCTTATCGTCTAAGGGCACTATACCACAAGTTCAGAAAAAAGAAAACAAAAAGTTCATAAAAAACTAAACTTTATATTGCAAAACGGATATACCTGTGCTAATATACAATTAAGTTCAGAAATAACTGAACTAAAAAACGACGTCGTAATAGTAAAATGAAAATATGAGAAACTGACCTATCGGTTCAACGGGGAGAAAGGAATGTGTATGCAGATTACATTGACAAAAGAACAGGTAAAAGAAGCCTTTGGAGAACTTCGTTTCATGGGTGCGGATAACTGTTACCGCTATGATAAAGACAGTAAGAAGAAAACAGAGGAAGTGGAAGCCTTAAAACTTCATCTTGGAAGCATGAAACTTGGGAACAGCGTGGATATTCGCTTGGAAGCAACGGAACTTCCGAAGATTGAGCCTTATGCTGTGGTGGAACTGGAAGAACCAGTTTATGCCCCTTATGTGCAGAGAGGAAACTTCCCTGTATTAGTGGAGAAGATTACCTGTAAAGGTATCCGCCCTGTTCCAAACAAAACTATGTAGGCGGTCAAAGTTCCTGTCCTCGTTCTGACGTACCAAACGGCAGGTTGAGGGCAGGGCAATGGCAACGCCGTTGCAGATAAGGAGGTTTGATAAATTTGGAAGAAAGAAGCGGAAGTTTTCTTCCAGAACTCCCCTACACTAACAGGGGAGTAATACGGCAGAAAGAAGAATTAAGTGCCTTGATAGATTGGTGTCAGATAACCATTAAGGAAGTTCCGTTAGAAGCGGTCATAGAAGATGTGCTGAGAATACCTATGGAACTTATGACGGTAACAGGCTATGAAAAGGGGATTGCAGGACATGAGGTTGTGGCAATCTTCGATAATATCAAGGTGCTAAAGCCGACAGGAAATGCACAGTATCAAGGCTTTCAGATTTTGATGAGTGGGAAAGGCTGTCGCAACTATGAGAATTTTTTACAACTCAATGAGGAAACATGGTTTGATTTCTTAAACAGAGTTTGTCAGTATCACATCAATTTTCCTCGGATTGATTTGGCGATAGATGATAGAAAACCGTATTTGAGTATTCCCGATTTAATTGTAAGGACAAAAGAGGGATTGCTTTCTACAAAACTAAGGGATATAGATTTTCACGACTCGGGAGAACTGAAAGAGGAAGTGTTTCAGAGCAAGGGTGGCAGTCTTTATCTCGGTAGTTCAGCCAGTAATTTGAGATTGGTATTTTATGAAAAGGGATATGAACAGAATAAAAAGTATGGAATAGAACTAGACGAAAATTGGAACAGATATGAATTGAGATTTCGGCAGGAAATGGCGGTAAGTGTCGTACAGGAATTATTGAGATATAGAGATGTGGCAGGACTGGCAATGGAAGTATTAAACAGCAAAATACGATTTTTAGAAAAGCCGACAGACAGCATGACAACACGAAAAAGGCTTTATCCAACCTATCAAGCATGGGCGGAACTGATGAAAGATATAGGCAAGGTGAAACTTACCATACAGCCACAGAAGAAAAGTTTGCAAAAGGTGTGGGAGTGGTTAGAAAAGTATGTTGCACCGTCTTTGAAACTGTTTGCTGAGGTTGGAAAGATAGAGAAAAGAGATTATATCGGTAATCTTGTAGCAAATGGAGAAATGAATATCACACAGAAGCAGTTGTATGATGATTATATAAAAGCAAGAAGATTAGAGGAAAGGGGGTAATCGTATCGAGAAAGCATTATTAAACGTAAAGGAACTTTCAGAATATCTAGGGATTGGTGATACAAAAGCAAGGGAGCTTTTACATAATCCATATAATAATTTTACGGTGAGGATTGGAAATCGTCTGTATGCTCACAAAGTAAGATTAGATAAATGGCTGAATAATCAAGTTGTAGAGTAAGAAAAGGACTATTTGACAGTTTTTCGTACATTTTTAAGGAAGTTCCTCGATTGAAATAACAGGAAATATATGATAAAATTGAGAAGATTTAATAGTTCTTTTCCCGATTTTGCTAGGAAAGGAGGCAGTGATGGGTAAATCACTTAACGGGAAAGAATTAGGGAATGGTATATCTCAAAGAAAAGACGGATTATATCAAGCCCGATTTATCAATCGTTTCGGTAAAAGACAGACAATTTATGCGAAAACTTTAAATGAGGTAAGACATAAGTTGCGAACCGAACAGTATAATGATGAAAAAGCAATCAATGTTGTAGATAAAAATATGACATTAGATGAATGGTTCGATATTTGGCTAAACACTTGTAAGAAGAATTGCAGAAGTTCTACAAAAGGTTCTTATATTACCCACTATAAGCGTATTCAAGGAGAATTAGGGTGGAGAAAATTAACGTCGTTGAACCTAATTGTTATGCAAGAAGCGTTTAATAAATTGAAAACAGACAATGCAAGGAAAAATTCTAAAAAGATACTGGTAGATATGCTGAATAAGGCAGTTGACACAGATTTACTTGTAAAGAATGTCGCAAAACAGATAAATACTGTGATTGCCAAAGAAGAGAAAAAAGAAAGGCGTGTTCTGACAATAAGGGAAACAGAGTTTTTCTTGGAACAGGCAAAAGGAACATTTTATGAAAATTTGTTTATTTTAGCGTTAGAAACAGGATTGCGAGTGGGAGAGTTATCAGCTTTACAATGGGAAGATATAGATTTTAAGAAAAAAGTTATCCATGTAAGGCATACATTGTGTTATTTCAGTAAAAATGGAAAATATGTATTTGAAATGCACGACACCAAAACAAATAACGGAAAAAGAACCATTCCATTGACTGCAAAAGCAATCAATAGTTTAAAATGTCAAAAACTGCAAAAACAGGAAATTATTCTAAAAGGCAAAACTGCAAAGGAAGAATTTCAAAATCTTGTTTTTGTTACAAAGAATAATCAGCCGACACAACAGTTTTTAATCAATCAATGTATGCAGTTGGTTATTCAGAACATAAACAAAGCAGGTATAGATTTTTCCCCCTTTACATTGCACACACTTCGGCATACTTTTGCCACAAGAGCAATCGAATGTGGCATGAACCCGAAAACCTTGCAGAAACTCTTGGGACATGGCACATTACAAATGACAATGGACTTGTATTGCCACGTAACAGAAGATACGCTGTTCTTAGAAATGGAAAAGTTTGAGAAAAGGTGTAGTTGAGTATGAAATGGTGTAAAAATGGTGTAGTAGGGGATAAAAATAGAAAATGAGGGCGTAAAAAGCCCATAAATATGGAGGTTTTAAGAGATATGGAAGCATACAAGCAAGAATTTATTGAATTTATGGTAGAAAGCGATGTGCTGAAATTTGGAGAATTTACATTAAAGAGTGGAAGAAAATCCCCTTTCTTTATGAATGCAGGAGCATATGTGACAGGCTCCCAGCTTAAGAAACTCGGAGAATACTATGCAAAAGCAATCCATGATACATACGGAGATGATTTTGATGTGTTGTTCGGACCGGCATATAAAGGTATTCCACTTGGGGTTGTAACTGCAATTGCATACAGTGAATTATATGGAAAAGAAGTACGTTATTGCTCTGACAGAAAAGAAGAGAAAGATCACGGTGCAGATAAAGGAAGCTTTCTTGGAAGCAAATTAAAAGACGGCGACCGTGTGATCATGATCGAAGATGTTACAACATCCGGTAAATCCATGGAAGAGACAGTTCCTAAGGTAAAAGGCGCCGCTGATGTTACAATCGTGGGACTTATGGTTTCTTTAAACCGTATGGAGGTTGGAAAAGGCGGAGAAAAATGCGCACTCGACGAGATCAAAGACCTGTACGGATTCGATACTGCAGCGATCGTTACAATGGAAGAAGTTACAGAGTGTCTGTATAACAAAGAGTGTAACGGAAAAATTGTGATCGATGATACATTAAAAGCAGCAATTGACGCATATTATAAACAATATGGAGCGAAATAATAACGGAGGATTTCACTATGAATGAGAAGATATACAAATCCATGACTTTTGCAGGAGTTTCTAATATTGCAGTTGGAGTTATCGTAGCAGTGGTAGGTGTTGTCACGGGAATTATTACGATCATTAGCGGTGCCCGTCTGCTGAAAGAGAAGAAGAAGCTTACATTTTAAGCATGGACAGATAAATAAGGGGAGTGTACAAAGTGAATTCGGGCAGTAGAAAGAGAATTCGTATATTAGGGAAGATATTATTCGTATTATATATTATTTTTATTATCTATTTCCTGCTTTTTTCTGACTGGTACGGACGTACCGGTCAGATGCAGGAGTATCATTATAATCTCGTATTATTTAAAGAAATTAAAAGATTCTGGTATTATCGGGATCAGGTAGGCATGTTTGCAACATTTACGAATCTGTTTGGAAATGTTGTGATTTTTATTCCGTTTGGATTTTTTATGCCGATGGCAAGCAAACACAGAAGTTTTCTGGCTACATTGTTTTACAGTTTCGGGTTGAGCTTGTGCGTTGAAAGTTTTCAGCTGATCACGAAAGTCGGATGTTTTGATGTGGATGATCTGTTGCTTAATACGCTTGGCGGTGTGGCAGGATATCTGATATTTATCATCTGTGTGGCACTAAGGAGGATACATGGTCGTAAAAAATAAACAGAAAAGAAAAATGATGCGGACCAGATTCGGACAGTCACCAAGGAGACATTCCAGAAAAGGAATGAAATCATGTATACTTGCAGCGCTGTCATTTCTGCTTCTGGTCTTTATGATCTGGATTTCATTTTGTTTAAAAGGAAATGTAAATATCCTGGTCGGTTTTGCAGGACTGTTTACTATGGTGATGGCAGGATATGGCATTTATCAGGGCGTTACAGGACTGAGAGAAAGAGATAAAAATTACATTACGTGCAAAGTGGGAATTGCAGTCTGCAGCGCACTTTTCCTTGGCATGTGCGCAATATTTATCAGGGGGCTTGTTTAGATGGTGGAAGAAAGATACAATCTGGTGGTAGACAGAATTGGCGATATTAAGGAAGAAAGAACGGTGGATGTGAAGTTCCGTGACTATTTTGTAAAAGTTGCGGAATTTATTCATCTTATTGATGGGACGAAAAAGAAAATAGAGGATCATACATTTGATGGGATGCAGATAGAAGAACTGGCAGCATGGAACAAGAAGCTTTACAGCGATATCCTTCCGGAACATTACCGGGAGAGCTATGCAAATCCGGATTATGCGGTGGCGCAGCTTGGAGAAGCGTATGGAAGCACACTCAGTGCGCTGTATGCGGAAATACGTGCAGCAATCGTGTATGTATATGAAAAGAAAACAGAATATTTAGATATTCTGTTTGAACTTTTTATAGAGGTATATAATCAGTTCGAGGAAGAAGAAATGCCGGAGCCACATGTGTTAAAGGAGATCCTGTACTGGTACGCCAGCGATTACTGTGATGTTTTTGTGGCAGACCGCATCCATGAGCAGGTAGATGCGACACAGTCTTTTGCAGCAGATCTGATCCTTGGAAGTGATCTTGCAGATCTTCGTTATCTGTATCGCTTTGGAGAGTATATCAGTGACAGTGAGCTGACAACTGCAAAATATCTGTTGTCACTGGATGAAACAACAATTCAGAAGATGGCAGATGTATACACAGAAGGATACCGGATCGGTTTTGTGAATACCGGAAAAGATCTGTCTAAGAAAAAGACGGTCAATATCCGTTATGTATTAGGCTTTGAACGTGTTGTCAAAAAAGCAATTGAGAATTTTGATAAAATGGGGCTTAAGCCGGTTATTTACCGGAGTGGTGTCAGCATGCTGACGAAGAGACAGCATTTGAAGATTGGATACTATGGAGCTATTGCAAATAAACAATATGAGTATGATCACAGAAATGACCAGGCGTTATTTTTGGATAAGAAATTTGTGGAACGCAAATTAGAAGTGATCGCGACTACTTACGAACATCTGAAAGAAGAAGCGGGAGCTTTTGCAGGACCGGCATGCATAGAGATGTTTGGAGAAGTTCCGTTTGTGCCGGAGCAGAAAGAAACAGCTCTGAAATTAAGCGAGAAACAGCAGGAGTTGTCCGTATTTTTTGACGGACGTCAGAGTCGGCTTACGAACACTTATATTCCGGGAGATGAGAGAAGTTTTACGATCATTGCGTATCCGGTGCCGGAGATCGGAGAAGATTACGAGGAGATATTCCAGGAGATTATCCGGATCAATACGCTGGATGCGGGATTGTATGAACAGGTTCAGCAGACACTGATCGATGCACTGGACCGAGGAGAGTCCGTGCATATCTGCGGGGAAAATGGGAACCGCACTGACCTTACTGTACAGCTACACACGCTGAGTGATCCGGAAAAAGAGACAATTTTTGAAAACTGTGTTGCTGATGTGAACATTCCGGTGGGAGAAGTATTTACATCACCGGTACTGGAAGGAACAAACGGTGTACTGCATGTGAGCAAAGTTTATCTGAATGAGTTACAGTACAAAGATTTGGAAATTACATTTTCCAATGGAATGGTTGCAGATTATCGGTGTAGCAATTTCGAACGCGAGCTGGAGAATAAGGAATATATCCGGGATAATGTTTTATATCGTCATGACACACTGGCACTTGGAGAATTCGCAATCGGAACAAATACGACTGCTTATCAGGCGGCAAAAAAATATGGCATTGAGGATAAAATGCCGATTCTGATCGCAGAGAAGATGGGACCACATTTTGCAGTGGGGGATACCTGCTATAGTTGGTGTGAGGATATAGCGGTTTACAATCCAAATGGGAAAGAAATCATAGCAAGAGATAATTCGGTCTCAATCCAGAGAAAAGAGGATTTGGGAAAGGCGTACTATCACTGCCATACAGATATTACCATTCCGTACGAAGAACTTGGAAAGATCGAAGTAAATAAAAAAGACGGCGGTCATATTTTACTTCTGGAACATGGAAGGTTTGTTCTGCCGGGTACGGAGATTTTAAATGAGCCATTGAAAAATATAGATAAATAATGTAATATTTTGAATAGTAGAAGAACAGAAAGGAAGAGAAAAATGCCAAAAGTAGGAATTGTGATGGGCAGCGACTCGGATTTAAAAGTAATGAGCAAAGCTGCAGCGATGTTGGAAAAATTAGGGATTGATTATGAGATGACGATTATCTCAGCGCACAGAGAACCAGATGTTTTCTTCGACTGGGCGAAATCCGCAGAAGGAAAAGGAATTAAAGTAATCATAGCAGGTGCAGGTATGGCAGCACATCTTCCGGGAATGTGTGCGGCATTATTCCCGATGCCGGTTGTGGGAGTGCCGATGTCAGGTAAGAACTTGGCGGGTGAAGATGCACTGTTTTCAATTGTACAGATGCCACCTGGAATCCCGGTTGCCACAGTAGCAATTGATGGTGGTATGAACGCAGCAATTCTTGCAGCTAAGATTCTTGCAGTTTCAGACGCAGAGCTTCTTGAAAAGCTTAAAGCTTATACAACAGAGATGAAAGAGACAGTACAGGCAAAAGCTGCAAAACTGGATGAAATCGGATACGAAGCATATTTAAATAAATAAAACATACACAAAGGAGACGAGTTATGGATTACAAAAAAGCTGGTGTCGATATTGAGGCAGGTTATAGATCAGTAGAACTGATGAAGGAGCATGTAAAGAAAACAATGCGTCCGGAAGTTTTAGGCGGACTGGGAGGATTCTCAGGAGCATTTTCTCTTACAAAGATTAAAGAGATGGAAGAGCCGGTGCTCTTATCCGGAACAGATGGATGTGGAACAAAAGTGAAACTTGCCATGGTCATGGACAAGCATGATACGATCGGGATCGATGCAGTAGCAATGTGCGTCAATGATATTGCATGTGCAGGTGGAGAACCGTTATTTTTCTTGGATTATATTGCGTGTGGCAAGAATTATCCGGAGAAGATCGCAGCAATCGTAAGTGGTGTTGCAGAAGGATGCCTTCAGTCAGAGGCGGCGCTGATCGGTGGAGAGACAGCAGAGCATCCGGGACTTATGCCGGAGAATGACTATGATCTGGCTGGTTTTGCAGTTGGTGTCTGCGATAAGAAAGATATGATTACAGGGGAGAATTTAAAAGCAGGCGATGTACTGATTGGTATGGCGTCCAGCGGTGTACACAGTAATGGTTTTTCTCTCGTCCGCAAAGTTTTTGAGATGACAAAAGAATCTCTGGATACTTATTATGATGAACTTGGCAAGACGCTTGGAGAGGCGTTACTTGCTCCGACAAGAATCTATGTAAAAGCTTTGAAGAATGTGAAAAATGTCGGTGTAACAGTAAAAGCCTGCAGCCATATTACCGGTGGTGGATTTTATGAAAATATTCCTCGTATGCTCATTGACGGTATGCATGCAGTTGTAGAAAAAGACAGCTATCCGGTACCACCAATCTTCAAACTGCTTGCTGAGAAAGGCGATATTGAAGAGCAGATGATGTACAATACATACAATATGGGATTGGGTATGATCGTTGCAGTTGATCCGGCAGATGTTGATAAGACAATGGAAGCAATCAAGGCAGCAGGAGATGAACCGTATGTTGTAGGACATATTGAAGCGGGAGAAAAAGGAGTTACCTTATGCTAAATGTAGTTGTAATGGTATCCGGCGGAGGAACGAATCTTCAGGCGATCATTGACGCAGTTCATTCCGGCAAGATTACAAATACCCGGATTGCAGGTGTGATCAGCAATAATCAGAATGCATATGCACTGACAAGGGCAGAGGAGAATGGTATTGCTGCGCAGTGCATTTCACCTAAGCAGTTTTCAGACAGAACAGAATTTAACAGGGCACTGCTTGATGTGGTTGATGCGATGGAACCGGATCTTATCGTACTGGCTGGATTTCTGGTTGTAATTCCACCGGAGATGATCCGTAAATATGAACACCGTATCATTAATATACATCCGTCTCTGATCCCGTCTTTTTGCGGGACTGGATATTATGGACTGAAAGTACATGAAGCGGCACTTGCAAGAGGTGTGAAAGTGGTCGGTGCGACCGTGCATTTTGTAGATGAAGGAACTGATACAGGACCGATCATCCTGCAAAAAGCGGTGGAAGTACAGAATGGAGATACTCCGCAGATACTTCAGCGACGTGTGATGGAGCAGGCAGAGTGGCAGATCCTGCCAAGAGCGATTGACCTGATCGCTAATGGAAAAGTAAGTGTGACAGAAAGAATTGCAACAGTGAATGAATAAGTGGAGGACGAGAAGATGAATGTATTGATCGTAGGTAGCGGCGGAAGAGAACATGCAATTGCTTATTGTGTAGCAAAGAGCCCGAAGGCAGATAAGATATACTGTGTTCCGGGGAATGCAGGAATAGCACAGATTGCAGAGTGTGCGCCAATCGGAGCGATGGAATTTGACAAAATTGTAGCTTTTGCAAAGAAAAAGGACATCGATCTCGTTATCGTCGGAATGGATGATCCTTTGGTAGGCGGACTGGTAGATGCGCTGGAAGCAGAAGGTATTCGTACATTCGGACCAAGAAAGAATGCAGCAATTCTGGAAGGTTCAAAAGCATTTTCCAAAGATCTGATGAAAAAATACAATATTCCAACGGCTGCTTATGAGAATTTTACAGATCCGGATAAGGCACTTGATTATCTGAAAACAGCAAAGATGCCGGTTGTATTAAAAGCAGACGGACTGGCACTTGGAAAAGGTGTACTGATCTGCAATACACTGGAAGAGGCAAAAGAAGGCGTGAAGACGATTATGCTGGATAAGAAATTTGGCTCTGCCGGTAACGAAATGGTGATTGAAGAGTTCATGGTTGGACGTGAAGTCTCTGTTCTTTCTTTCGTAGATGGAAATACAATCAAGACAATGACTTCTGCACAGGATCATAAACGTGCAGGAGACGGAGATACAGGACTTAATACTGGCGGAATGGGTACATTCTCGCCAAGCCCGTTCTACACAAAAGAGGTAGAAGATTTCTGTAATAAATATATTTATCAGGCAACGGTTGATGCCATGAAAGCTGAAGGAAGACCATTTAAAGGTGTGATTTTCTTCGGACTCATGCTGACAGAAGCTGGTCCGAAAGTGTTGGAGTACAATGCCCGATTCGGAGATCCGGAAGCGCAGGTTGTCCTGCCACGTATGAAGAATGATATTTTGGAAGTGGTAGAAGCCTGCATAGATGGAACGCTTGATCAGGTAGATCTGCAGTTTGAAGACAATGCAGCAGTATGTGTCGTCCTGGCAAGTGATGGATATCCGGTCAAATACGAAAAAGGAATTCCAATCCACGGTCTGGAAAAATTCGATGATGCAGACGGATATTATTGTTTCCATGCAGGGACGAAAGAAAACGATGGACAGATTGTCACAAACGGAGGACGTGTTCTTGGAATTACTGCAAAAGGAAAAGATTTAAAAGAAGCCCGTGCAAATGCTTATGCAGCAACAGAATGGGTGGAATTTGCAAACAAATATATGCGTCATGATATCGGTAAAGCGATTGACGATGCAATGTAAAATAAAATATAGTATTTATTAAAAACATAAAAGCCGGCTTCCGGTTAGCGGATGATGTGTCTCTGTATCAGGATACATCATCCGCTAACCGGAAGCTGGCTTCTTGTTATGGCGGCATCTGACGACCGCTAATCAACGAATAAAACTCGCAGAGCGTGTTTTGACGTTAAACATATTAATATGTGCCCAGCTCACTTAAGTACTGGTCGATTTTTTTCAGCCGCTTCTCAATGCCCTTCACATGGTGGCTGATCGTATCAAGCAGTGCTTCACATGCAAACTGTGGTGCGACAAGAGAATTGAAAAAAGCATTGCTGTCAACCGGAACTGTAATCAGAACAGTGGCATAAGGTGCGAGAAGTGCACTTGGCTTGTCTGTGAAAAGAATAATCTGTGCGCCGGCATCACATGCCATCTGTACAGCAAGTTTATCCATGGAAGAGTACCTTGGAAAGCTGAATACGATCAGGCAGTCCTCTTTTGAAATATTACACATATGATCAATCGGGCTGATGGAAGCGGAAGAAGTGCTTTCCACTCCGCGTACCATATGCTTCAGGTACAGAAGAAAATAATCGCCCAGACATGCATTGCCGCGGGATGCAACGATATATTTGTGTCTGCTGTTGATAATAATATTTGCAGCTTCATCAAAAGCAGAAGTTGCATTCTGCGAAAAAATAGTATCCAGATTTTTCGTTGTATTTTTATAATGTCTTTTAATATAATCTGAATTGGTTTCCAATTTTGCCTGCTTGGCAACTCGCTGTGAAGGTACAGTAATGGAGCTGGAAATGCTCAGCACCTTATCCTGATAATCCTTTCGCAGGGATTTCTGGAATTCCATAAATCCACTGTAACCCAGAGAGCGGCTGAACCGTACGACAGAAGATTCGCTTACGCCAAGAGTGTCGGCGATATCCGTTGAAGTCATAAAGCAGGCATCGGCTGAATTGTCCAGAACATATTTGGCAATCAGCTTCTGCGTTTTTGTCAGAGTTGCATTATGTATTGTTTCTCTTAGTTCTTTCATAGTCTATTCCTCAGTTTTTTTACATATAATTTTACATATAAATAGAAATGAGATATTTCTAACTTAAATTTAATCATGAAAAGCCTAAATATGCAAGTGCAATTGTCGGTACAATTGACATATTATTAACGAAAATAAAACTTTCGTGAAATAAATAACTTTTATTGCATAATAGAAAGGCTTGTGTTAGTATAATTTTAGAGATAAATGAATAATATTCTTCATAAAAAATAAAAGATGAAAAATATTATCCCGGAAACTAAAAAGAAACGACATCAGTAAAACAGGAGGTAGTAAAAATGAAAGTTGGATGCGTAAAAGAAATCAAAAACAATGAATTTCGTGTAGGTATGACCCCTAACAATGTAAAGAGTTACAAAAATGCAGGACATGAAGTTTATATCGAAAAAGGCGCAGGGGTTGGCTCCGGCTTTACAGACAAAGAGTATGAAGATGCGGGCGCAATCATGATTGATTCCGCAAAAGAAGTATGGGACACCGTTGAGATGATGATCAAAGTAAAAGAGCCTCTTCCGGAAGAATATCCATTATTCCATGAAGGCCTGATTCTTTATACATATTTACATCTGGCAGCGGACAAACCGCAGACAGATGCACTCCTGAATGGAAAAGTAAAAGGCGTTGCATATGAGACATTGATCGAGCGTGACGGAAGTATTCCGCTTCTTGCACCGATGAGCCAGATTGCAGGCCGTCTGAGTATTCAGGAAGGCGCGAAATACCTCGAAAAACGTTTTGGCGGAGAAGGTGTTCTCCTGGCAGGTGTTCCAGGTACACCAAAGGCTAATATTGTAATCTTAGGCGGTGGTTCTGTAGGAACGAACGCATGCAAGATCGCAGTAGGTATGGGTGCCAATGTAACAATCCTTGATATCAATTTAAAGAGACTTGCATATCTGGATGATATTTTTGGAGCAAGAATCCAGACACTTGCATCTAATGATTCCAATATCGAACATGCAGTAAAAGAGGCAGATCTTGTAATCGGTTCTGTTCTGATTCCTGGTAAATCTGCACCGAAGCTGTTTAAAAAAGCATATTTAAAAGAGATGAAACCAGGTGCTGTATTTGTTGACGTGGCAGTTGACCAGGGCGGATGCGGTGAGACAACAAAAGTTACGTATCATGATGATCCGATTTTTATTGAAGACGGAATCGTACATTACTGTGTAGGAAATATGCCTGGAGCAGTTCCGAGAACATCTACAATTGCACTTACGAATGCAACATTAAGCTATGGACTTCAGATTGCAGGAAAAGGTCTGGAGCAGGCTTGTAAAGATAACGAAGTGATTTTCTCAGCAATTAATACATACGATGGAAAACTGACATGTAAGAACGTTGCAGACAGTTATGACTGCTACGAATATGCAGATATCCATACACTCGTATAAGAGAGAAATTTCCAAACTTAATTCCTTCAAAGTTGCGAAAGAGAGCTTACAGTTTTTATTGTAAGCTCTCTTTAATTGTGTTATAGTGGTTGTATAACAAAATGAAAAAGGTGATAATGTGCTGATAGAAGTTGATTTTAACAGCGATGAAGCAATCTATGTACAGTTGCAGAACCAGATCATTATGGGAATTGCAACAGAGATGATCAAAGAAGGTGATACGCTTCCGTCGGTCAGACGTCTTGCAGACAATATAGGGATTAATATGCATACGGTGAACAAGGCATATTCTATTTTAAAGCAGGAAGGCTTTATACAGCTTGACCGCAGACGAGGTGCTGTGATCGCCATTGACGTAGACAAAGCGAGAGCGCTTCTGAAGTTGGAAGGACAGTTAAGAATCCTTCTGGCAAAGGGATGCTGTAAGAATATAACCAGAGAAGAAGTTCATACTCTGGTTGATGAGATTTTTGATGAATACGGGAAAGGAAAGACAGAATGATTTATACAGAACAGGCAAAAGAGGCGCTTCGCCTGTCCAGGACAATTGCGAAGGAGCTGCATCATCCTTATATAGGAACTGAGCATTTACTGCTTGCATTACAGAAAGTATTTACAGGTGTTGCAGGACAGGTGTTGGCAATGAACCGTGTGGATGAAGAACGTCTCGTGCAGGTTATTAATGAACTTGTAACTCCGGTTGCAGGTATACAGACGATTGACAGCAGAAGTATTAAGAACAGTCCAAGATTGGAATTTGTGTTAGAAGAGAGTAAGATAGAAGCAGTGCGCGTGCATGCAGATAAGATAGGAACAGAACACATGCTCCTTGCGCTTGTGCATGATGCAGACTGTGTGGCGGCAAGAATATTGCAGACGTTAAATATCAGTCTGCAGAAGATATCACAGGATATCTGGCTTGTATCCGGTGTTGATCCGAGAGAGATGATGGAGGATATGGCAGCAGATGCAGGTGGAAGAAAGGATTCCGTGCTGGATCAGTATGGAACAGATCTGACACTGCGTGCAGAAGAAGGCAAATTAGATCCGGTGATCGGACGAGAGAAAGAGATTGAGCGTCTGATGGAGATCTTGAGCAGAAGAACAAAGAACAATCCGTGCCTAGTCGGCGAACCGGGGGTAGGAAAGACCGCAGTGATCGAAGGTCTTGCAGCCCGAATTGCTGCAGGAATTGTTCCGGAAAGTATGAAGAACAGGCGGATTTATACGATGGATCTTGCGGGAATGCTTGCAGGCACGAAGTACCGCGGAGAATTTGAAGAACGTATGAAACGGCTGATCCGTGAAGTAGAGAATGCTGGAGATATCATTTTATTTCTGGATGAAGTGCATACGATCATTGGCGCAGGCGGTGCAGAAGGTGCGATGGATGCTTCTAATATTTTAAAACCATCGCTTGCGAGAGGAGAACTGCAGCTTATTGGTGCAACAACGATTTCTGAATATCGCAAATATATAGAGAAAGATGCTGCATTGGAGCGCAGATTCCAGCCGGTTATGATTGAAGAGCCGGATGAGAAGAAGTGCACAGAGATTTTAAAAGGATTAAGAGCCGGTTATGAGAAGCATCATCAGGTAGAGATTGATGAAGAAGCGCTGGATGCTGCGGTGAAGTTATCTGAGCGCTATATCAGTGATCGCTTTTTGCCGGATAAAGCCATCGATGTTCTTGATGAAGCGTGCGCGAAAGTACGGTTGCGTGGATTCAAGGCACCGGCATCTGTATATGATCTGGAGGAACGTCTTGCAAAAGTAAAGACAGATCTGGAAAATGCGATCCGCAGCGGTGATATGTCGGAAGCCAGAGAGAAGAACCAGGAAAAAGAGCAGATCCAGAGGAAATTAGAACGGACGCAGGAGCGCTTCCGGCGGAAGAATAAGGAAAGTAAATTTACTGTCACAGAAGATGATATTGCAGATGTTGTAGCTGAATGGACGAAGATCCCGGTACACAGACTTAAGGAAGAAGAAAGCGTGAGACTTAAGAAGCTGGAGGCAACGCTTCATAAACGTGTAGTCGGTCAGGAAGAAGCCGTTACGGCGGTGGCAAAGGCAGTAAGACGTGGACGTGTCGGTTTGAAAGATCCGAACCGCCCGATCGGTTCATTCTTGTTCCTCGGACCAACTGGTGTAGGAAAGACAGAGCTTTCAAAAGCGTTGGCGGAAGCAATGTTTGGAAGTGAAGAGTCTATGATCCGGGTAGATATGTCCGAATATATGGAAAAACACAGCGTGGCAAAACTAATCGGATCTCCACCGGGATATGTCGGGCATGAAGATGGTGGTCAGTTGAGCGAGCAGGTGCGCAGACATCCATATTCGGTTGTATTGTTCGACGAAATTGAAAAAGCGCATCCGGATGTATTTAATATATTGTTACAGGTTTTAGATGATGGACATATTACAGATTCACAAGGAAGAAAAGTAGATTTCCGTAATACCGTGATTATTATGACATCGAATGCCGGAGCACAGGCGATCATTGATCCGAAGAAGCTTGGATTTAATGTGAAGGAAAATGCGGCCGATGATTATAAGCGGATGAAAGATAATGTCATGCGTGAGATCAAACTGATCTTCCGCCCGGAATTTTTGAACCGTATTGATGAGATTCTTGTGTTCCATCCGCTTGGAAAAGCAGAAATCAAGAAGATTGTCGGAATGATGTGCCGCGAACTTACGAAGCGTGCGAAAGAACAGCTTGGAATTAAACTGACGATCCGTGAATCTGTGAAAGAGTATATTGCAGAAACGGGAATGGATCAAAAATATGGCGCAAGACCGCTCAGAAGAGCGGTACAGAACCAGCTGGAGGAACCGCTGGCAGAAGCACTTCTGAATGGAGAAGTAAAAAAAGACTCCGAAATAGTAGTCGGAATGTCTAAAAAAGAAATAAAATTTATCCCAAAAGCTACAAAATAAAAATGTTTTGATATATAATAGGGATACGAAAGAAGAACTGTAGGAGGACACATGAAATGGCAGCTGTGAAAGAATTATTAAGAGCTGAGAATGATGGAACATTAAGCTTTGGAGATTATACATTAGGGAGTAAGACCAAACTGGACGGTTTTGAATTTCAGGGAGACATTTACAAAGTAAAGACATTTTCTGAGATTACCAAACTGGAGAAGAACGAAATGTTCGTATATGAATCCGTACCGGGAACAGCAGTTACGAATTTTAATGCATCTGAACAAGTCGTTACATTTTCTGTATCAGCAATGCAGGATGCTCAGTTTACACTGGAACTGGAGGCAGATACCGAGTATGTAGTATATCTGGATGATGTGAATGTCGGAGATATGAAGACGAATCTGAGTGGTAAGCTGAGCGTCAGCGCTGAACTGGAACCAGAGCGTTCGATGAAAGTTAAGATCATTAAAAAATAATCCCGAACGATTATTGATATTGATGGAAACAAAGTGAAACAGAAAAGTCAAAAAGGGCTGCGAGAGAGCAGCTCTTTTTTTACCAAATTGTAGGAGCGTTAGAATGGCAAAAGCAAAGAAGAGTGTATATTTCTGTCAGAACTGTGGGCATGAAGAGTCAAAGTGGCTTGGGCAGTGCCCGATGTGTAAGGAATGGAATACATTTGCAGAAGAAAAGGTAGTATCGATAAAAGGACAGAAAAGTTCGAAGGAAAAACAGGTACAGGCAGTAACTTTGTCGAGTGTGACAACAGACGAAGATGAGAGAATGAAAACAGAACTGGTAGAACTGGACAGGGTGCTTGGCGGAGGAATTGTGCCAGGATCACTGGTCCTGGTTGGCGGAGATCCCGGAATTGGTAAATCGACATTACTTTTACAGGTTTGTCAGAAACTTTCTGCAATGAATAAAAAGGTGTTGTATATTTCAGGAGAAGAATCTCTGAAACAAATAAAACTGCGTGCGAACAGGATGGGTGAATTTTCAGAAAATCTTTATCTGTTATGTGAGACAAGTCTGAATCTGATCCAGACAGCAATCGAACGGGAAAAGCCGGATGTGGTAGTGATTGATTCTATACAGACAATGTACAATGAAGAGATTGGATCGGCGCCGGGGAGCGTTTCGCAGGTGCGGGAATCTACGAACGTATTTATGCAATTGGCAAAAGGTATGAATATTGCGATTTTTATTGTCGGTCACGTGACAAAAGAAGGTACAGTTGCAGGACCAAGAGTTCTGGAGCACATGGTAGATACCGTACTTTATTTTGAAGGGGACAGACATGCTTCTTACAGAATACTTCGAGGAGTAAAAAACAGATTTGGCTCCACGAATGAAATTGGCGTGTTTGAAATGAGAAAAGAAGGCCTTGTAGAAGTTGAGAATCCGTCAGAATTTATGCTGAGTGGCAAACCGGAAAATGCATCGGGATCGGTTGTTGCCTGTGCAATGGAAGGAACAAGACCAATGCTGATGGAAATTCAGGCGCTGGTTTGTAAAAGTAACTTTGGAATGCCGAGAAGAACGGCAGCAGGAATTGACTATAACAGAGTGAATCTGCTGATGGCGGTTCTGGAAAAAAGAGTCGGATTGCCGTTATCCGGTTATGATGCGTATGTAAATATTGCCGGAGGAATCCGTATGAATGAGCCGGCAGTAGATCTTGGAATTATAATGGCAGTTGCGTCAAGTTATAAAAATCGTCCTGTAAGTGAAGATACGATTGTGTTTGGTGAAGTTGGGCTCAGTGGTGAGGTGCGTGCAGTAACCATGCCTGAACAGAGAGTTGCAGAGGCTAAGAAGCTTGGATTCAAGGTGTGCGTGGTCCCGGAAGTGTCGTTGAAATCAATTGGTAAAGTAGAAGGAATAGAAGTAATTGGCGTAAAAAGTGTAAATCAGACGATGAACTTATTGTAAGAAATAATTATCAGAATATTCGGAATTGAAGAAATTATAAAAACATTATTGACAATTATGAATTGTAGTGGTATTCTAATATATCTGTCGCGTGAGACACACCTGAGAAGCGTAGATGTCACACGGAAGACAACAAAGAAAAA
>NZ_QUFR01000012.1:0-85671 GCF_003478575.1 Dorea sp. AF24-7LB | reverse complement strand
GTTGTTCTATTTCAAAAAAGAGTGAAATGATATAAATAAGGCCACGGCTGATTTCATGTAGGAACAGTCGTGGCTCAGTTTATTTTTTTCCCGTACAAACGAGACTGTTCCGCAGATTATGTAGAACAGACAACAAATAATTTTTGTAAATAAATACTTTTAATTAGCCGATTACGGCATCCTCTGCTGTAAAATGTTCCAGAGAATTTTCTTTTACCTGAATGCAGATATAAGTAATTCCAGAAATATCGGATGCAAAAAACTGACGCTTTGCAGCAGGTGCGATTTTTAGCCAGTCTCCAGTTGAAAGGCTAATTTCTTCTCCATCAATTATGGCTTTGCCGTTACCTGAAAGAATTCCATAGATTTCTTCATTTTCTTTATGAGAATGAACAAATGGGACATTTGCTCCTGCAGGTAGTTCGTTTAAACTGATTTCTGCACCTGTTAAAGACAACTTTTCATGTAGCTCAATTCGGTTTTCCTTTCCAATAGTTGTTTTTGTGTAATTTACCATAATAACCTCCATAGTTAATTTGTAGTTTCTGGTTGCTTGGTATTAGTATAGTGTGAGACACATACAAAAACAAGTACGCACCTTTTTGTAACTGTACACTCAAAAATGAATGTGTTACAATAGACTCGGAGGTGGGAATTATGCGAGCAAAAGAAGAATTACCGGAATGCCCAGTTGCAACAGCAGTATCTCTTATCGGAGGAAAATGGAAACTGCTGATTTTGCGTAACTTAAAAGAGCGTCCATGGAGATTCAATGAGCTACAACGAAGTATAGATGGTATTTCACAAAAGGTTTTGACAGATAGTTTAAGACAAATGATGAGTGATGGGCTGGCATATCGCCACGATTACCATGAGCAGCCACCGAGAGTTGAATACGGCTTAACGGAACTCGGAACAAAAATGCTTCCAATTGTTAATTCACTTGCTGACTTTGGTAACTACTATAAATCAATTATTGAACAGAATTAAGAACGTTAGTATTTGAAAAGCTTGAACAATTCTAGTTTGTATATATCTTTTAAAAGGTATATGATTAACAAAAATGGCAGGAGGTATCTGAATGAAATCACATAAATATTGGTCTATCGGTGCACTGATTACAATGCTTGGAACTTTTTATACAGGTTATAAGGGATCAAAAGAAGGTCATAAGTACTTTGCAGCAAGTTCTTTGCTTTGCATGATTATGGCTATTTATACAGGACACAAGATGATTTCTGGTAAAAGTAGGAAGAAAAAAGAAGTTTCAGTAGAGAGTGTTGAAGATTAAAAAACAAAATATTTTAATAAATAACGCCGGTGCGGGATTTTTGATATCCAGTACTGGCGTTATTTATTCTACAGGGGCTTGGGGGTGTCAGTTCGCCTTGCTTATTCTTGTAGTAACCAATCGGCTATATCGTGAATTACGATTCCTTCATAGCTATATTGGGGATGTTTGGTTCTAGCAATAATCATTTTCGGATAAGCATCTCGAATCTGAAGCCGAGGAAAGCATTCTCTCTCAAATGTTTACTGCCCGGAAATGTTGTCGCTGATCTGAATATAAAACTTCTCGTTGCTTCTCTGAGCAACAAAGTCGATTTCCTTTTGATAGAGCTTGCCGACATAAACATTATATGAAAATAGATCATACGCTCTGTTTTTTGCAATATTTTATCTTGCGAATTTATCATTGTAACGAATATGCATATCTTCCCAATCCATGAACAATACATAAAATACTTTCCCGTATTGCGGGCTCTCTACAATTCTTCCCTGATCAAGAACAGAAAAATAAGTTCCGTCAGCTTTTCTAAGATGAAAGTGAATATAGTCATTTTCATTGCCGTTGTCAATCTGTTCCCAGATACTTGATTCTATCTGTTGCTGTTCATCTTCACGAATCAAGTTGCGAAAACTTTTCTCAGTAAGTCTGAACAGTTCATCTATATCTTTATATCCGGACATATGAAGAAATTCATCATTTGCAAAAAATAGTTCATCATCTTCTTTGTCAGCTCTGTATATGATGAATGCACCTGGAAGATGTTCAGAGATATCCTTGAATGTGAATCCAAGTTGTTTGCGGGCACCTGACCGAAATCCTTCTCTGTAGACCATACATCCATTTTTTCCACGAAGCTTTATTTCATAAAGAGCGGCATCTGCGCAGCGCATGAGTTGTGAACGATTGGATGCAAATGTTGGATATTCTGCATATCCTAGAGAAATATAAAATGCATGTTCCTTACCATGGTATGAGAATGATTTAGGAAGTTTGGTGAATTTCTGCAGCTGTATATCTGCTTCTGCAAAAGTACAATTTGGTAAAAAAATGCAGAATTCGTCACCACCATTTCTTCCAAGTAATGCATCGGATGGGAAAAAAGTCTTCATGCTGTCTGCAAGATTCTTTAGTGCCCTGTCTCCGTAATTATGTCCATAGATATCATTAATAAACTTGAAATCATCGATATCAAGGAGCGCAGCCACAAAATGTGCTTTTGGATTTTTTTGAATCATTTTTTCTGCAAATTCATCAAATCCATAGCGGTTATAAATATTTGTAAGAGAATCTGTGCGCGCCAGTATCTGAAACTTTTTCTTATGTTCATTTTCTACTAACCATATTCTGGTAAGAACTGACAGGAGAAGGCTTATTGTAAGAAACATTCCGATGATGATTATCAGTAGAGTGGCATTTCTCCATCCACTTTTAGGGCTTACTTCAAATTTCCAGTTTTCATCTCCTATTGTAAATGTATAAGAAACAGGATGATTTGTTTGCCCATCTGATTGATAAACCACTTTATAAGTATCACTCCATGGAGCGACTGTTTTTGAAATTTTATATTCGTATCCAAAATTTGAAAGTGCACTGATTGAATCTGAAAAAATATCCGGAACACGCAGGATAACAATAGTAAATCCCCAGAAATACTCATGTCCGTTTTTATCTTTCAGGTATACGGGATTGCGGACTGCAATTCCATATCCTCTCTGTTTTAATTTGAAGGGGCCCTGCGTAATGATTGTATGGTTGTCTCTTGCGTAACAGGAAATTTTTCCGCGGTCTTTATCATGGATCAAATCAATCTTACCTGTCTCATTTCCATTAGCCGGATAAATATCTGTAACAACACCATTAGGAGCGAGCTGTACACTTTCAATAGAATCAGACATAAGATTTCCTGCAATTGTTTCAAACTGATGGATTTCGCCATCTTCACTTATTAAGATTTGCTTCAAGGTATCTGTGATCTCAATTCCATTTATAATTTCATTCTTTATTTGTTCGCCATAGGTGGTTACGTTTAATTGTGCTGTTATGTGTCTCTGCTCTTTTTCGTGGGTGTCTGTTTTGTATACAATCAAACTAACAAGGCATATGCCCAGTAAAAAAGTGATAAGAGGCACAAGTGTTTTCTTTTTCACTTGGTTCACCTCGTTTTGGCTATGGGAATTTTTACAATAAAGCATTATAGCACAGAAATCGAAAAACAGAATAGGTTTTATGAAAAAATGAAAGCTTACAGGTGCGAAGCGAATCTGGTTTGTGATGGATTGTGGCAGTGAAATCGGAGATGCAGCAAAATATAATCGCAGGCTTGCCGAGAAAAAGAAATGGCAGTATATGGGAACAGCGCAGATTGTGATGCCTGTACACATTGTATGGCATGCATCTGCTATTGCCCGGCGGAAGCTATCGAATATGGAAAGAAGAGCGTTGGAAAACCACGCTATCATCTGGATTGATAAATGTAAAGAAATATTAAGAATATTATTCTATATTTTTAATAATTGTTTGCTATAATAATTTCGTAAATGAAGAGCATATCTTTATATTAGAACAGTGTTTTAAGGAGAAATCATCATGAAAAATACTTATTTCAAATCAGTAAAAGTAGCTTTGTCCTGTGCCCTTGTAGCATCTATGTGTCTGGCATTTCCGACGATGACGAAGGCGGCATCTGTAAGAAATGTGCCGGTCAAAAAGGAAATATCGGCGGATGTTACCGGCGATGGTAAGATGGATAAGATACTCGTAAAAACAATCATAGGAAAAGATGATTGTGTAAGTCGAGTGAAAATCACAGTAAATAATAAGCTGGCATATTCTAAGAGTTATGCAAATCAGGGCATCAACTCTGTGAATGCGAAGTATGCCAGAATGACAAATAAAAATGAATTCGTCCAGCTGATGGCAATCGGTGATAATGACTGTATCAATGTCAACAAAATTTACAGATATGATAACAAATCCAAAAAGTTTGTATGTGTAAGTAAATTAGATGATACAGCATGCGAGATCGTATCTGCAAAGAAAAACAGCCTGACGCTCAAACATGCAGATCAGCCGGCTGAAACAGGTTGGCTCAATTGGACGATGGATTATCGAGTAAGCAATAACAAGCTTGTATTATCAGATACAACAACATCTACTGTAAAAAGTATAATCGGCAATGACCGCAACGATTACTACAGTAAATTATTTAAGAAAAACACTTTTGTAACTGCAAAAAAAGTAAACCTCTATAACGGTAGTAAAGTCGCATGTAAAGTTCCGTCAGGAAAGAAAGTAGTTTTGAAAAAGCTTACACTCTCTAACGGAAAGATTTATCTTGAGTTCCAGTATGGAAAGAAGGCTGGCTGGCTGAGTGTAAATAATGAAAATTATAATTACAGATCACCTTATTTCAAATCCGTTTCCAATCGATTAGTTGGATAGAGTCGGTGACAGAGTAATTGAAAAAGAGTATAATGAGTCCTATAAAATTGCAATTGGGAAATGAAAAATGATCAATTTCCAGCTAACATTTGGGTTCCACTCTGTTGTCACCCCTTATTCGGGGATGTAAATCAGAAAAAGGCGGGAAAAGCAACAATCTCTCCCAACTGTTGCTGATCTATGACAGAATAATGATCGAATCTTATTATATCTGATGTCTATTAACAGTTTACTAAAAAAGAGCATGTGGAGAAAAGCCATATGCTCTTTTCTGTACTAAATTTCAGAAAAATACAAAATTTTCAAAAAATAATTATCTACCTCCTACCCGATTTTAGAAATTAAGAAAGTTCTGCCACATTCTTGTAGCCCAGACGGAATTAATCATCAATGCCGTATTTGTTTTCCAACGCTTCTTCTGCTAATTCCAGTTCATCTTCCAGTTTTTCAATCGCGCGTTCTCTCGCTTTGTATATCTCGAAGTTAATCTCTTTCATCTGGTAATCATACTCAAATTCATCATCAAGTTTATCCAGTTCGTCATCAACTGCGTCTACCTGTTTTTTCAAAGCGTAGAATTGTTTGTGATTCTCAGATGCATTTGTAGATCTTTTTGCCTTGTTTACACTTTTTGTTATATTACGGATATCGTTTTCATAAGAAGAGAAATCATAATCCTTTTCGTTCACATTCTCTACTGCGTTTTCTGTGTTACTGATGTTATCATCATCGCCATCTGTATTTGATGTTACAACTTCCTGTGTCTTAATTTCCATATCTTCTGCAGCTTCATTATTGGATGAGGTACATCCTGTAAAAGCAAATATTAATGTGAGGGATAATAAAACTACTAATAATTTTTTCATAACATGTTCTCCTTTCGGCTCTTGGGTGTTTTGTTTTTGCTGTTATATGTATCATATAGGGGGAAGATTAAAAAAAGATTAAAACAAATAGTAATTTCAGAAAATGAAAAAAAGGGCTCTAGCACCCGAAAACGATTGGTATTATAATAATTACATTATGAGATTACTGATTGTAGAAGACGAAAATGATTTAAGAAACATTGTCAAAAAAAGGCTTGTCAAGGAACATTACAGTGTAGATGCCTGTGGGGATGGTCTGGAAGCGATGGATTATATCGATATGACTTCCTACGATGGTATTATTCTTGATATCATGTTGCCGGGAAAGGACGGATATGAAATCTTAAGAGAATTAAGGCGACGAGAAGATGATACACCGGTTCTGTTACTGACAGCAAAAGACAGCATTGAAGACCGCGTCAAAGGACTGGATCTTGGTGCCGATGATTACCTGATCAAACCATTTGCATTTGAAGAACTGCTTGCAAGAATCCGTGTCATGATGCGTAGAAAGCCACAATTTACATCCAATCAACTAAAAATAGCAGATCTTATTCTGGATCGTGACACAAGAAAGGTTACAAGAGCCGGGAATGAGATTGATCTTTCTGCAAAAGAATTTATGGTTTTGGAATGTCTTATGCGCAACAAAAATATCGTAATGACAAGACAGCAGATTGAGCAGAATGCGTGGGACTTTGATTTTGAAGGTGGTTCCAATGTGATCGACGTATACATTCGCTATTTGCGAAAAAAAATCGATGCACAATATGAACAAAAACTCATCCACACTGTTCGCGGTGTCGGATATGTAATGAGGGAAAACGAATGAAACAGCTGACGATCAAGAAAAAAATTACGCTATGGTACACCGGAATCATTGCCGTAGTTCTTGGGACTATTTTAGTTTTCGTCCTTCTTTTTGTGGATAGGGTTGGAATTTCTGCGACAGAAGAAGAAATCAGTGCCGCAGTGACCGGTTTCTCTTCAAATATTAATTTTCAGGATGATTCCTTTTATCTTGACGGCGATACCGAATTTTACGATGACGGTATTATGTTTTGTATTTACGACAAAAACGGACACTTACTTTATGGAACGATTCCAACCCAATTTCCAGAAGAAACTATCCTCAAGTCGAATACACCGCGAATGATAACCGGATCAAATCGAAAATGGATGATATATGACAGCATTTACACTTACGGTGATGATGACGAAATATGGGTACGAGGAATTACCTCTGTACATTCTATAGAACTTTTCATGCAGACATCCGAGAAAATGCTGTTGATTGTATTCCCATTACTTATTATTCTGATCGGGGCCATCGGATATTTTATGATCAAACGGGCATTGAGACAGGTGGATCTTATCTGCGATGAAGTTGAAAACATCAGCAATGGAAAAGATCTTTCCAAACGATTGTCTCTGCCAAAAGCAAACGATGAATTATACGAATTGTCGGAGAAATTTAACGGAATGTTCGAGCGATTGGAACTTTCATTTGAGAAGGAACGTCAATTCACATCAGACGTATCCCATGAACTGCGAACTCCCGTTGCTGTTATCATTTCCCAGTGTGAGTACTTATTGGAAAATGAAAACTTATCTGCGGAAGATAAGGAAGAGATTGCAGTCATCTTAAAGCAGGCAAAACGAATGTCAAAGCTGACAAGCGAAATGTTAATGATCGCCAGAAACGAACAGGGCGAGCAGCATCTGATGGAAAAACTGGATTTTGGTTTATTAAGCGAATTTGTAATAGAAGAACTGCAGACAAAAGCACAGGAAAAAAATATCGAGATCACCTTGCAAAAGCAGGATGACTTATTTATGAATGGCGACCAGACATTGATTTTGCGTATGATGATAAATTTAATAACCAACGCCATCAATTACGGAAAAATAAATGGACATATCCATGTTATCCTGAAGGCCGAAAATGACCAGATTGTCGGAGAAGTGAAAGATGATGGTATTGGAATAAGTGAGGAACACCTGGACAGAATCTGGGAGCGTTTCTATCGCATAGACAAAAGCCGTTCCAGAGAAAATGGCGGTACCGGACTCGGCCTTTCTATGGTGCGTTGGATTGTAAATCTCCACAATGGAACCATTCACGTCGAAAGTATCGAAGGTATCGGAACGAGTTTTATTTTCCGATTTCCGAAAATATAAGGAGCTATCGCTGTATAGTCATCATGAAGCCATGTTCTTCTATATCCGTAAATTTTATGTCTTTTAAAGTGTGGAGTAATTGTTCTGTGGTATAAGTCCCTTTCAAGGAGCGGTCTTGCTCTTATTTGTACCCCTCTATATAACGAAACGCTCAGAGGCTGTTTTACAGTGGGGGAAAAGAAAAAATAAAAATTTTTTTTTCATTAACGTGAAAAATATAGACGTGAAAAAATAAAATGCTATAATTGAAAGAATTGAGACAAAGCAGATGAAAATCTGTGACACAAAGCTAAAGGGCTTGTAAAACGAAAATATTGAAATGTGTTTTAATCGAAAGAATAAGGAATTTGACGTATGCAAAAAACAAAATATTATCTGGCCGCATTGGTGTCAGGTGTACTTTTAGTAACTGGTATTTTGGCTGGGTGTGGACAATCTAAAAAGGACGATCACCTTACCGTGTATCTGTGGGAAAATCGTTTAATGAAAAATATTGCTCCTTACATCCATGAGCAGTTTCCAGATCAGGATATTGAATTTATTATTGGAAATAATGACACTGATTTATATAGCTATTTTAAAGAGCATGGTGAGTTGCCGGACATCATGACAGTACGTCGATTCTCTGGAACGGATGCGCAGGATTTACAGCCATATCTTATGGATTTTGCTTCTTATGATGTGGTTTCTAAGTACTATTCCTATGCAGTGGAATATTATAAGAATACAGATGATGAAATTCAGTGGTTGCCAATCTGTGCACTTCCGCAGACGATTATTGCCAACAAGACACTGTTTGATCAGTATGGAATCAAAGTTCCGGAAAATTATGAAGAATACGTACAGGTTTGCCAGCAATTTTATGATAAGGGTATAAAACCTTACTCGATGGACCTTGCAGAAGACTGGTCAAATCAAGAAATAATTCAGGCGGCAGCGATTGGTGAATTTACAAGTTTGGATGGTATTGACTGGCGAAACAAAGCCGAAACTTCAGCTGGTGAAATAAAATTTGACGACGTACTATGGAAAAGAATTTTTTCGGAAACAAGTCAGTTCCTTAAAGATTCGCATTTTAGTAAAGAGGATATTAATGTTAATAGTAATACAGGAACTCAGATGTTTGTTGAAGGAAAATCAGCAATGTTTCATGGACAGCCTACAGATATGCAAAAATTACAAGATCAGATGGATGCGGAACTAATTCGTATTCCTTATTTTTCACAGACTTCAGATAGTTCTTTTGTGTATATGTTCCCATCCTTAAATATTGCATTCAATAAAGAATTGGAAAAAAACCAGGAAAAACTGGATACAGCATTAGATGTGCTGGATTGTATGAACTCGGAACAGGGACAAAAACTGATTGCAGATGGAAGTGGTGTGATTTCGTTTAACACAGATGTTCCATCAATGATGCAGAATGTACCAGGCTTGGAAGAAGAAATTAAGGATACTTCTATTTATATCCGATATTCTGCTCAAAAATCATTCGATGCCAGTCTTGAAGCTGTTCACGGATTATTATCAGGAAAAATGGATGAAATGCAGGCTTATAATGCTTTTCGTAGTGCAATGAATAGTAAAGATTCAAAAGAAAAAAGTACAGTGAATTTTGGAAACGAGTATTCCATTTCATTGAATGATAAGAGCGGTCGAGATGCAGCATCATCTATTTTAACTACAATCAGAGAAGAAAATGATGCACAGTTGGCTCTGACACCATATTATTATTATACTTCTTCTATTTACAAAGGAGAATGCACCAGAAGCCGGGTCGGTCTGATGACAGCGAAGAATTCAGATACCCCATTATATCTTGTAAAGCTCAACGGTGAGCAGGTTTATGAACTCGTTAAAAAATACCTTACAGAGGCTGATGAGAATTTTTATGTAACCACAAAATACGAATTGCCGATTGCATCTGGTATGAAAATAATTGTCAAAAACGAAGAAAACGGATTCTCATTAAAGGATATAACAATAAATGATAAAAAAATAGACACAGAAAAAGAATATTCCATTCTTCTTACGGATACGACAAAATCTATTTTGAAAAAAATTAATCCAAAATGTGCTATTGAGCAAATAGAGGATACAACATTATCTAGTGCATGGATTGCGGCCATGTCAAATGGGCAGCAACCGTCAGCACCAGAAGACTATATAGAGGTTGAAAAATAAAGTGCAAATAGAACAAGAGATAATTAAGAGAAAAAAAATAATAATGCCATTGTTTGTCATAATTTTCATTCTTTTAAGTTTTGTTTTTGTAAAGTTTCTGTTGAATAGGATGAATACATATATTGAGGTAAATGGAGAAATCAGTATGGAAGCTGTTGTCGAACAGATTCAACAGACCTATGATATGCAAGTGAGTGGATACTATAGACAGTTACATTTAGTTGAGAGCTATCTGCATAAAGAGAAGAAAATATCCCTTGAAACGGATAATAACCGAAACTTTTTTAAGGCATGGGAAAAAGAATCTGAGAGTACACTTTTATTTCTACAGGAAAATGGAAAAGCTATAACCTCAGATGGAACAAAACTGAAAGTTGATATGCCTAGTAAGCTTTTGCTGGATTTGAGAAACGGATTTAATATTGGAAAATTGGTCGCTTTTGAATTTGAACAAGTGAAAAAAGACGGTTATTTGGTAGCAATTCCATGTCAGGAATATACGATTAATGGGGAAACTTATACAGCGATTGGAACAGTGTATGATCATTCGAAATTAGACTCCATGTTAGATCTTGGAGGATATGATGGAAGTGCATATCTCTTCATGTTGGATGATGATGGAAATATTACTTATACGAACCAGAAGGATGACATTTTTTTTCGAAATTATTCATTACTGAAACATTTGAAAAGTGATTATGCTATAACAGAAAAAGAGTTTGATTCTCTGAATAAAAAGATTGCGGGGAGAAAAAAGGGAGTAGAACTTTTGGGGAAAGATGAGCCTTATTATTTGGGATATTGTCCGATAGAAAGCAACAATACGATGTTGATTTGTATTGTAAAAAAAGCGACAGTAGATAATGTGTTGAAAGAATACCAGAAAATGATTGGGTTTACTACAATGCTCATGACAGGATTTATAATCTTGCTTTTTGCTGGATTATTCTACAGTATTTCCAGATTCAGTATTGCAAATCAAAAAGTTAAATTTGAAAAAAGAAACAATGAGCTTCAGGCAATGGCTATAAGCGAAATGGAAGAAGTTAATAAAAATCTGAAAAAGGCTAAGAACATTGCTACTGAGGCTCTACAGACCGCTGAAAATGCAAATAAGGCAAAAACAGATTTTTTATCCAATATGTCGCATGATATTCGCACACCTATGAACGCAATCATTGGTATTATATCATTAATCAGACATAATGCCGGTGACAAAGAAAAAGTTATAGAGTATACAGATAAAATAGCTATTTCTTCTCAGCATCTATTAGGAATTATTAATGATGTTTTGGATATGAGCAAGATTGAAGCTGGAAAAACAGTTTTCAAATATTCTGATTTTTCTATTCTGGATTTTATAGAAGAACTCAATACAATATTTCATTCACAGGCAAACGAAAAAAATCAGAGTTTTATAATCATAAAAGAAAACCTTAAACATGAGTGGGTAAATGGCGACAAGGTTCATCTGATGCAGATTTTCAGTAATCTGTTGTCTAATGCAATAAAGTACACACAGGAAGGTGGAGTAATCCAGTTTATAGCAGAAGAAAGTGAGACAAACTCTTCTACATATGGAAAATATCATTTTATAGTCAGTGACAATGGTATGGGAATGTCTGCTGATTTTAAAGAAACTATCTTTGACGCGTTTATTCGTGCAGAAAGTTCCGTAACAAACAAAATACAGGGAACTGGTCTGGGAATGGCAATCACTAAAAATCTGGTTGAATCGATGGGGGGAACGATTGAGGTTGAAAGCGAACCGAATCGCGGAAGTAGTTTTAAAGTAATCTTAAATCTAAAAATTGTGGAGAACAGAGTAGTTTCTTCGACAGAACAGATAGAAATGCATGAGACAGATAGTGATATTCTGGATGGAATGCGCTTCCTTTGTGCAGAGGATAATGAGTTGAATGCAGAAATCCTAATGGAATTATTAAAGCTTGAAGGTGCAGAGTGTACTATTTGTGAAAATGGCAAAAGGATTTTGGAAGCATTTGAACAGTCCGTGCCCGGTGAGTATGATATGATCTTGATGGATGTACAAATGCCTGTTATGAATGGTTATGAGGCAACGAAGGCAATCCGTAGAAGTTCACATGAACAGGCAAAGACGATCCCGATTATTGCTATGACTGCCAATGCATTTTCAGAGGATATGCAGCACACTCTCGCTGCTGGAATGAATGCTCATATTTCAAAACCAGTTGATATGAAGTTGTTGAAGAAAACCATAAGAAATATAAAACTTGGGGGGGACGAAGCCCAATTTATTGATCAATAATCACTAAAGAGAAATAAGAAGGAGCCTTTGCTTATGCGAAAGCTCCTTTTCTGCACACCTTACTTTTTCAGCTTTAAGCCATCTCGAAATGCTTCGCCCACACGCTCGGTGACTTTATAATAGCCGTGGGTGTAGGGGTCAAATGCGATGGCGTTGACCTTAGACATATCAATTTTCCCATCCACCATAACGCTCTCATCGGCAGTGACATTGACCACCTTGCCGATGACGCCGCATCCGTATTCATTATTCTGATACTCGATGAACCTGCACTCCAGGCAGAGAGGAAATTCGTTGATGACAGGGGCATCTACTTTTTCTGCTTTGCTGGCGGTCAGACCGCTGCGGGCAAATTTATCGGCAACTTTATTGCCGGACTCTACGCCGAAATAGTCTGCTTCCACTATGTGGGCTGCATCGGCAACGCTGATGGTGAATGCTCCCCGAGTCTTGATGTTCTGTACGGTCTTGTGTGTCTCGGTGAGGTTCAGAACAACGGAATCCCGCTCCTGCATGGTACCCCATGCGGCATTCATGACATTGACGCTGCCGTCCTCGTTGTAAGTTGCAACCATCAGAACCGGCATGGGAAAAATGCCTTCGGTAATTTTCAGTTTTGTTCTCATGATAACTCCTCCTTGTGATCATATTGACAGGACTGTTCCTCCTGCTTATAATTATATCCATGCATATTATAAATTCAAGTACTGGCAATTATGATAGGTACTATCTTAGGAGAAAGTAAATGATACAGAACTATATTGAGAACGCCAATTTCGAGGACACTGGCTTTGCCTACACGTTGTCGCTGATCTCCGGCAAGCACAAGATGGTCATTCTTTACTGCCTGATGGAGTTTGAAACCGTGCGGTTCAATGAACTGAAACGGTATCTGAAAACCATTTCCGACAAGACCCTCAGCATGAATCTCAAGGAACTGGAAGCAGATAGACTGATCGTCCGTACCGAGTATCCGCAGATCCCACCGAAGGTGGAGTACTCCTTGTCTGAGCGTGGAAAGTCGCTGATGAAGGTGCTGGATCAGCTCTGTGTCTGGGGCGAGGAGAATCGACTGACAGAGTAATAACTTTAAGTTTATGAAATCATAGAGTGTATGGATTCAAATTCCATATGCTCTTTTTCTTTGTTAGGGTCTTGCCCTAACAACAATCACAATACATAAAATCCATTTCTTTTATCTTCGCAAAGATAATATTATTAAAAAGTTAAAATATATAGCAAGTACATTTAATGCACAGTCAGATCCGGGTGTAGCCACCAAATATATTATTATTTCTTCTTGGGGAAATTGTCATGAACATATGTCATGAAAAATGATGGCGGAATAATATGTCGCTGTGATATAATAAAGTAAGCAATTTGACATGTATATTCAGACTTTTTTGGAAGAGAATGAAACGTGGATAAATTTTAAAAATAAAACAGAAAACTTAAAGCCTTTTCAGTTTTTTAAGAGAGAGGGAAGCGTATGAATGATTTCAAAAAACTTACAGAGCAACTTTTGAAAATATATATTAATGCCGAATCAATAAATGATTTTGGTATAGAGAATTATTTTGATGAAAATATTAGTCTGATTGGAACCGGGAAACATGAGTTGTTTACGAATCTACATGAGTTTTTAGAATCATTTAAAGTTGGTATAAAACGAAGAGGTAAAATCAGAATCGAAATACAAAATTTACATCAGGAAGAAGAACGGCTTGATGATGACCATGTTCTTGCACATGGAACAGTAGATTTTATTGGTCTGTTTAAAGATGGTTCGATCTGTTTTAAAATGGAGACAAGATTTACGATTATCTACAAGTGGACGAATGGAAAATGGCTGGTTCAGCATCTGCATCAGTCAACACCGGATTTGGAGCAGATGGACGGCGAAGAGTTCCCTCTTACATTGGGAAAGCAGGTGAAAAAAAACCGGCAGGCCTTTCATGCATTAGGCACTGCCTATTATCAAATCTCAAGGCTGAACTTAAAAACGAAAAAGATCGAACTTGTCAAAAGATCCCGAAAAACAGATTTGGATATAAAAGATAATATCGCAGATTGGAAGCCTCAGTTCAAGATTATAGAAGATATTATAGCAGAGCCATTTGTGCAGAAGTATATAGATTTTTTTGATATACAAACCATGGCGGCACGTCTTCATAATAAAGAATCTATGTCTTCTGAATTCAAAAAGAAGAATGGATCATGGTTTCTTTCCATGGTTGTTCCGCAGAGTTATGATAAAAATGGAAATGTTACATCCGTGCTGATTGCGAATCGAGATGTGACAGATGAAAAAATGCGGGAATTAAAGCAAGAGGAAGAATTGCGGGAAGCTAAATTAAAAGCAGAATGTGCAAATAAAGCAAAATCATCATTTCTGTATAATATGTCTCATGACATCAGGACTCCTATGAATGCGATCATTGGCTATGCAGATCTCGCATCCAGACATTTGAAAGAAACAGATAAGCTTGGCAGATATCTTGAAGAAATCCAAATATGCGGAAAAGAACTTTTGTCGATGCTAGGTAATGTTTTGGACATTGCAAGAATTGAAAATAACAAGGTCGAAATGGAATACACTGTTTCGAATGTCCATGAATGCTTTGAAAATTGTGTCATTATGTTCCAACAACAGGCAGAAAGTAAAAACCAGACGATCTCTCTGGCAGAACAAATCATGTATCCGTATGTATATATGGATGCACCGCACCTGTCAGAAGTCTGTCTTAATATTATAAGCAATGCAATAAAGTATACAAATACAGGAGGTACGATATCCTGTAATGTTATACAGAAATCTTGCGAAAGAGAAGATTGGTGCAATATGATCGTTACTATTACCGATAATGGAATTGGTATGTCTGAGGAATTTCAAAAGCGTATTTTTGAAATTTTTGAAAGAGAACATAACACTACATCCAGTCATATTGAGGGCAGCGGCATCGGAATGTGCATTACGAAAAAGCTTGTTGAACTCATGGATGGAACTATAGAAGTGAAAAGCAAGCAAGGTAAAGGTTCCACATTTACAGTAACTATTCCATGTAGGAAAGCATCAAAAGAAGACTCTATAGTGAAGAAAAATAGTAATCTGAGCAATAAGAATTGCTTGAATGGTGTTCGAATCTTATTAGTCGAAGATAATAAGATCAACACGGAGATTGCAACAGAACTATTGAAGGAAGAAGGCTGTATTGTTGAGACCGCAAATGATGGTGTTGCATGCGTTGATATGATTGAAAAAGCGGATGCCGGTTATTACAAGATGATCCTTATGGATATTCAGATGCCGGTTATGAACGGATATGATGCCACATTAGCAATCCGAAAGATGAAGGATACGAAAAAAGCCAGGATTCCGATTATTGCGATGACTGCCAATGCCTTCGCAGAAGATACACAAAAAGTTCTTTCTGTTGGAATGAATGCTCATGTTGCAAAGCCTGTTGATATGAACATTCTTGTGCCAACAATGATGAAATATTTATAATAGACAGAATTGATGAAAAATATACAATATAATACAAATAAAAGATTCGTTGGCAAATCAGTCGAAAGGCTGAGACGCAAAGCTATAGGGTCTGTAAAATGACAGCCAGTTGCAACGTTTAAGATGCACTGCCTGAAAAGGCAGTGCATTTTTCCTTTAGAGTTGTGCCGTGAAATAACTTGTTAATTATGTCGACACCCCCTTCGTTTTGTTTAAGGCAGGATTTCAAGCCAGTACCCGTCCGGATCTTCAATGAAATAGATGCCCATTTCCGGGTTTTCAAAGCAAATGCAGCCCATTTCTTCATGCTTCTTGTGAGCTGCTTTATAATCATCTGCTTTAAATGCCAGATGAAATTCACATTCGCCAAGATCATATGCCTGCGGGTGTTCCTTAAGCCAGGTCAGTTCCAGTTCAAAATCACTGGAATCATTGCTTAAATATGCAATGATAAAATCGTCTGTAGTTTTTCTTCTTACTTCATGTAAGTCAAGTGCATCATTGTAAAATTTGATGGATCTGTCCAGGTCGGACACATTGTAGTTTTCGTGAATCATCTTAAAGCTCATAGTTTTTCTCCTTTTGCTAATTCTGTATTTCTGATTCGTGATGGGTATTGTGGATATTCGGTAATGAATCTGGTGATTATATCCGGCTTATTCCAATAATGCATTGGAAAAACATTTTTGCAGTCTATATTATCCAGAAAATAAATCATTCCGTCTGCATAGTGGCTTTCCTGTCTTGGATCAAGAGGGACGAAAGCAACATCAAAATGATCGCCCTTGATCTTGTTAATCTCAGCACGATACATAGAGGTCATCTGGCGGTTGTCTTCATCAGGTTCACCCTCCCAATACCAGTCATTCAGGTCACCGGCATGGTAGATCGTGCCATCGTCTGTTTTGACGATAAATGCGACACCACTGTCGTTAGAAAGCAGTGTATGGATGCGCGTACCGTTGTCAAGAATATATTCCTGATCATGATGAGCAGTTGTGATCTTCACTCCTGCCGGGTACTTCTTTTTGCTGATATCCTTCGCTAAAACTGCCTGATAAGTCATTTCCATATCATTCAGAATCTTAAAAATCTTTGGATTGAAATGATCCGGATGAAAATGACTGCAAAAGACGATAACCTCTTTACTCTTATCAAGTTTTGGAAGCTCCCCTTTATAGTAGTCAAAAATGTAGTAGCAGTTCGCAGTTTCAACCAAAAATCCACTGTGGTTAATGTAAGTTATTTGCATAATATCACCTGTTATTATACTTTTTCATATTCTGTAAACTCCAGGTCGGAGCAGTAGAATATGTATATTATAGGTTACAATTTATTATACCTTTTCACAGTATATAATGCCAGAGGCAAAAACTGAAAACACGATGTGCTTGCTAGGAAGTGTTTTTTAGTTCGCAGATGTTATTAAAAAGTTCATTATGAATATAAGCATTGCCTGTGGAATAAAGAAGCATAATATCAGGCTGATGTTCAATGGTCATTCTTACAATAATGCAAATGCATGTTGTAAATGGAACAGAAAAGTATATTATTAACGGGAATTTTATAAATATGCATAAAAAATACTTGGAAAAATCAATAAAGTTGTTGAAATATAATCTTGAAATTCAAAACAAAAAAGTGTAAAACATTATGTATAAAAAATAAATTGATAAAAACATATATATAAGAAATGCGATGAAAGGGATACGTCACAAAACATCTGGAATTCAGAGAGTCGTTGGTTGGTGTGAAACGACAGAAAGACTTTTGAGATATCACCCAGGAGCATCCCGCTGAACAGACGAAATCAGGAAGAGCATAAAAAGTAGGCAGGGACGTAATCTTCACGTTACAGAAGAAACTGTTTAAAGAAAATTTTATTCAGAAGTTGAACAGACAGATTATAATAAAGAATCTGCATAAAATATTTTGGGTAGACAGTAACAAGTGATTGTAATTAGCAATAATTACAATAATACAAAGTGGTACCACGGAAAGTTCCGCCTTTGTTGTCCGGAAGGACAGCAAAGGCGTTTTTTTATATAGATTACTAATAAATAATAAAAAGAAAAGAGGAATTACTTTATGAGTGGAATATTGATGATGGTAATTGCCATTGTTGTACTCGGAGGAGCATATCTTCTGTATGGCCGTTATCTTCAAAACAAATGGGGAATTGACCCGAATGCTAAAACTCCGGCATATGAGATGGAAGACGGAATTGATTATGTACCTGCTGACACAAACGTAGTATTTGGACACCAGTTTGCATCAATCGCAGGTGCAGGTCCGATCAACGGACCAATCCAGGCAGCTATTTTCGGATGGCTTCCGGTTCTGCTTTGGATCCTGGTCGGTGGTGTATTCTTCGGCGCTGTTCAGGATTTTGCATCTATGTATGCATCTGTTAAAAACAAAGGACGTACAATCGGTTACATTATTGAAGAGTATATTGGAAAATTAGGAAAGAAATTATTCCTGTTATTCTGCTGGCTGTTCTGTATTCTGGTTGTAGCAGCATTTGCAGATGTTGTAGCCGGAACATTTAACGGATTCAATGCAGATGAAGCCGGAAAGATTACAAAAGTAGTTGCAAACGGAGCTGTAGCAACAACTTCTATGTTATTTATCATTGAAGCTGTCGGACTTGGAATGTTCCTGAAATATACAAAATTCAACAAATGGGTAAACACAGCAGTAGCAATTGTATTATTAGTATTAGCAGTAGCACTTGGACTTCATTTCCCGGTATACTTAAGCCTTGGAGTATGGCATGTCATCATTTTTGCATATATCCTGGTTGCCAGTGTGGCGCCGGTATGGGCATTGCTTCAGCCGCGAGATTATCTGAACAGTTATCTGTTGATCTTCATGATCATTGGAGCAGTTATTGGTGTATTTGTATCAAATCCATCCTGCAACCTGAAAGCATTTACAAGCTTTAATGTTGACGGACAGTATATGTTCCCAATCTTATTCGTAACAATCGCATGTGGTGCAGTTTCCGGATTCCATTCACTGGTATCTTCCGGTACTGCTTCTAAACAGATCAAGAATGAGAAAAACATGCTTCCTGTATCTTTCGGAGCAATGTTAATGGAGAGTATGCTTGCAGTTATAGCACTGATCGCAGTTGCTTCTTTTGCAAAAGGTGAAGCAGCAGCACAGGGATTGACAACACAGCCACAGATTTTTGCGGGAGCAATCGCAAACTTCCTGTCAGTGGTTGGTTTACCACATAGCCTTGTATTTACACTTATCAACCTTGCAGTATCTGCATTTGCACTGACATCACTTGACTCTGTAGCCAGAGTAGGACGTCTTTCTTTCCAGGAATTCTTCCTTGATGACGATGTAGATCAGGACAACATGAGTCCGTTCTTAAAAGTAGTAACAAATAAATATTTTGCAACCATCATTACTTTAGTACTTGCTTATCTGCTTACAAAAGTCGGATATGCAGAGATCTGGCCACTGTTTGGTTCAGCAAACCAGTTATTATCTGTACTTGCACTGGTAGCCTGCGCTGTATTCTTAAAGAAAACAAAACGTCAGGGATTCATGCTCTGGGGACCAATGGTGTTCATGATGGCAGTTACATTTACAGCACTTAGCATGACAATCGTTAAATTAAGCAAAGCATTCATGACAACCGGACTGGATGTTGGAAATACTTTACAGCTTATCTTTGCGGTATTACTGCTGATTCTTGGTGTGCTTGTAGCTATTCAGGGAGTGAAGAAATTGCTTGAAAAACCGGACGATAAGAAAGCGACAGCTTAGAGTTTGAGCATAGAGATTGAATGAAATTAAGGAAAGTATGTACTTTCCGGTAAAAAAATAAAAAATAAAAAGGCGAGGCATGACTCTTAAGAATCGTGCCTTGCCTTTTCTCTTATTTCTTCATTTTTTCTCTTGCTATGGAAACGAAAAGTTCTTTATTCTCTGATTTACCCGAAATTCTTCTTCCATAATTCGTCTAATTTATCCAGAGCATCGGATAATTGTGTCTGTTGTTCACTGTTCAAACCATTGATTACCATATCTTCTTCCAATCCCCAACTGTCGAGATCATCTGCAATCTGTCCGGCGCGTGCACCGCAGCGGATCAGCTTCCGGACAAGAGTTTCTTTCGTTGCTGTCTCAGCAATTCCGTGAAGAGCGCGTCCCCTTGCACAGCTTAATGCATTGATCGGACAGGCGTTCTCACAGCCTGTGCAATGTTCTTCTGTAGTTGCCATTCTATTTCCCTCGTTTCTTAAAAATCATGTTTATATTTTAACGTATAATATAAAACTTGTAAATTATATATCCACAGCATCTCTGTGTTACAAATCTTTGTATTGTGGTGTTATAAGTTGAGAAATTTTCAATGATGATTGATCGTATAAGTGAAAGGATTTTCCTTTTTCAGCCTTTATATAAGTATCAGATTTGATACGAAAAGGAGGTAGTTTATAAGGAAACAAGCGTGGAAGAGGATTATAAGCACGCTGCTGATCGTGTGTATGCTGGCGGGTGTAGCGCCGGTGACGCAGATGCAGCAGGTGGAAGCATTTGACATCTTAGGAATTGTTGAGAGAATGGGCTGCGTTGTCCGCGGCGGAATGAATGCATATGAGACAGCAAAAAAAGAAAACTGGGATGCAGGAGAAGCATTTTTCGGTACGTTTAAAAATATCGGAAAAGAGATATTAGGACTTAACAATAATGAATCGCCGGGAAGTACGGTTATTGTAAATCAAGTGGATTTAAGCGAGGTACAATCCGAACTTGCCAATATCCAGAGCTCTCTTGATAAGCAGAGCATTTCCCTGAATAAGCTGGAAAGCGATATGCAGAAGAATACGGAGGAAATCAAAGGTCAGATCGAAGCTCTTGGTAAAAAGATTGAACAGACAGATCAGAAACGAAGTTATGAGGACTATCTGAATAACTATTTTAATTTTTATAATAAGTTTCTGGAAGCAACCGCGCGCTGTGAAACTACGCTGAAATCAGCTTATACGGAAGACCCATCACAGGGAGAAAAGAAAGATGAAATTATAAAAAATGCGTATGACAGAGTGTATGAACTGAAAGGTATCGAATATACCGGTGATTATTATTCGTTGATGAACAACATGGGAAAATATATCCAGGGAAAATATGAGAAGACGAATCCGGGATCAGTCATTGATATCTTATGTGCATATTATAAGCTGGCAGGCTACAGCGACAGCCAGATTGCGGATGCGATCAAACAGTTTGTAGCACAGACGTATTACAGTTATTGTCTGGCAAATTACTATTATATGGCACTGATCTTATATCAGAATACTTATATCAGACAAAATAATCTGGGCAGCTATCAGGTAGGGCAGGATATCCTGTTGTCAAAGTCCGAGATCAAGAATAATTTAAAGACGGTACTGGAAACGAATGTAACAACGACAGCCCGGATGTTCTATGATCTGAATAAACATTTCTGTTCGGTGGAAAATCAGAAAGTGTTATATCAGGGAGATGGTGGTACAACGAACCGTACGTTGAAGGACAGCCAGATGGATGTGGAACCGGGCTCTTCCGCTTCTCTGCCGGAGTCAGAACAGATCCTGGATGCATATTTTGGAAGCAAGTACAGCAAGATATTTGGAAATGTATGTAAATACAGTTATGAATTAGAGGATGCACAATATAAGGATTTTGTTAAAGTAGAAGGCAATACGATTACATTTGATAAGAATCTGGAAAAAGGTAAAGAGCTTAAAGTGGATATGTACTGTACTGTTTCAGATCAGAAGATCAAACTGCACACGTATACATTTACAGTAAAAGAAGGCGGTCCATCAGGTGGTTATGGAACAGAAGAGTATCCGTTTGCAATCAAAACAACAGAGGACTTTAATGCATTTGCCAAAGATTATAGTTTTAATATGAGTGAGTCACATGTGGCATTATTGGCAGATCTGGACTTTTCAAACAAAAAATTCGAGTATGTAAGCGCAGATTTTAAAGGCATCTTTTATGGAAACGGACACAGCATTTCAAATATAAATCTCAAAGAGGCCGGAACGAATTCAACAGGAGTGTTTGACACAATATCCGGTGGTCTGGTGATGGATCTGATAATAAAGAATTGTACGGTTGTTCAAAACTCCAATTATTCAAATAGTAGTACCGGAACATTGGCTGGTACTGTAAAAAACAATGGAAGAATTTTCAGATGTGAAGTTATAGAAGGTAATGTAACGGCATCAAAAGACAGCGGTCATATTTATGTGGGTGGTGTTGCAGGAGAACTGGATGGCGGTATATTGGAAGGTTGTATTGTACGTGATTCACAAGTGTCAAGCGGAATAGCCGGAGCAGATGATCGTATTGGCTGTCTTGCCGGAAACGTAAAAAATAAAAGCTGTATTACCTATTCAGGAAGAGAAAAGAGTGGCCTGAGGGCTATGTGTACAAATGCATATAGTACTGCAGGGGGGCTTGTCGGCTCAGTAAGTGATTCAACTATAAATACTTGCTGGGGATTTCAGGTAACAGATTCAGATAAATATGATTCTGTTATGAAGTTTTATGGGTATTATGGAACTTTTGTAGGAAATGCTTACAATTTGAAATCATCCGGCTGCATTCAGTATAATGGTAGTAATGCAAGTGGGTTAAATACGGTTATTGTTGGACATGTGGATAGAGGTTCCGGTATGTCTGTTTATAAAACAGATGATTTTACCTGTGATAAAGTAGGAATTGTACCAAAATCACAGTATCTGACGAATGATACAAGTGTTAAAGGTAATCCGATACGTCTGGCTCCTGTAACAATGACGCTGCGTACGGATTCTGTAAAGAAGTCGTATTATCATGGAGAAAAACTCGAACTAAACGGCTTGGAAGTAATTACAGAAGCAGGAAAATTGTTTAGTACAGATAATATGCCTTATGAAGTAGAAACAGATTATAATCCAAATAAGTCTGGCAGCTACAATGTAAAGATTTCTGTAGGAAAGATAAGCAGCAGTTTCCAGGTTACCGTAGCAAAGAAGCCACACCATTTCCAGCAGACCGTGAAAGAGGCAACCTGTACGGAAGATGGAGTTACGTCCTATAAATGTACAGACGCAGGCTGTAACGAAACGCTGAAGGAACAGATCAAACCGGCGCTTGGACACGATATGACAAAACATGAAGGAACTCCGGCAACTTGCCAGAAAGATGGCGAAAAGACCTACTGGAAATGTAATCGCTGCAAAAAGCTCTTCCTTGATAAAGAAGGAAAAGAGAGCGTTACAGAGGAACAGCTCGTAATACCGAAGAGTGATGAACATGCATGGAGTGACTGGGAGTTTATCGGTGAAGGTAAACATAAGCGTCACTGTACTACGGAAGAATGTACGGCGGTAGAAGAAGATAACTGCACCACAGATGCACCGAAGGAAAAAGTAACAAAGGCAACGACTTCCAAAGACGGAAAAGTTGAAAAGCAGTGTTCGGTTTGTGGAAATGTATTTTCTTCTGAAGTCCTTCCAAAAGCATCCGGTATCAAGATCGCTGCAACATCTTATACCTACAACGGCAAAGTGAAAACACCATCCGTAACAGTAAAGAACAGCAAAGGCAAGACACTTGCAAAAACAGATTATTCCATAACTTATGCGAAGGGACGCAAGAATGTCGGAAGTTATACCGTTACGATCACACTGAAGAATAATTACAGCGGAACAGTGAAGAAGACATTTAAGATCGTTCCGAAGACAACAAGCATTTCCAAATTGACAGCAGGTAAGAAAAAGCTGACTGTGAAGTGGAAAAAACAGGCGACACAGACGACCGGATATCAGTTGCAGTACGGAACATCGTCTAAGTTCAAGGGTGCAAAGACCGCGACGATCACGAAGAATAAAACAGTGAGCAAAGCGATTTCCAAGTTAAAAGCAAAGAAGAAATATTACGTAAGAATCCGCACTTATAAGACTGTGAAAGTAAACGGAAAATCTGTGAAACTTTATTCCGCATGGAGCAAAGCAAAATCGGGGCTTACAAAATAAATAAGAAATAAAATGTGGAAAATCCTTTTATTTACCTGCGGGTGAGTGAAAGGATTTTTCTTTTACAAAAAAAGCTTGACTTAACGCTAGCTTGAGGCGCTAGAATAATTCTGATAATTCAAAGAAAGGGAATTTTTTACAATGTATAATATAGAGTTGACTTTAAGTAATGTTATGATTATGTTGTGGAAAATAATAAATGCAATGAATAAGAGGTGGAAATAAAATGAATAAAAAGGCAGTAATTGATAATGTACAAAAAGAACTTTTTGCCATGCAGGACACCGGGTATCGGGATTTCCATATGAAACTGATGCCTACGGTAGATCCGGAGCGTGTGATCGGAGTAAGGACTCCGGCACTACGTGCATTTGCAAAAAAGTATGGAAAGACAGAAGAAGCAAAACAGTTCGTAGAAGTATTGCCACATCAGTATTATGAAGAGAATAATTTACATGGACTTCTGCTGGAACAGGGGAAAAATTACGAAAAATGTGTAAAAGATCTGGATCGTTTTCTTCCTTATGTGAATAACTGGGCGACCTGTGATCTTCTGGCTGTGAAAATCGTAAAGAAACATCTGGATCTATTCATTAAAGAGGTTTACCGTTGGATGGAATCGGAGCATACTTATACGATCCGTTTTGGGATAAATATGCTGATGCGCTATTATCTGGAAGATGAATTTAAGCTGGAATATCCGGAAAAAGTTGCAGCTATCCGGTCGGAAGAATACTATGTCAACATGATGCGTGCCTGGTATTTTGCAACTGCGCTGGCGAAGCAGTATGAAGCAATTATTCCTTATCTGGAAGAGAAGCGGATGGATACGTGGACGCACAATAAGACAATCCAGAAAGCAATCGAGAGCTACCGGATAACGCCAGAACAGAAGGTGTATCTGCGGACGTTGCGTGTGAAAAAGTAAATATTTTAACCTATAAGTTTTTCTTCTTTTGGTATATGTTTTCAATGTTGGAAATTATCGGATTAAAGCGATAAAATCAATTATATCAGCTGCCGGGCAGGGGAATACCGGCGCGTAACAAGAGAAAAGAGAGGTTTAAAAGAAATGGAGACAAAGAAAAAGGGATTTCCTACGGCATTCTGGACATGTGCCGCAACCGAGATCTTTGAGCGTCTGTCTTACTATCTGGGACGTTCACTGATCCTGATTTTCGCAACAGCAACCGTAGCAACAGGAGGACTTGGACTGTCTGACACTGTTGCAGCAAATATGCAGTCGAACCTGACCGCATTTTCTTATCTGCTTCCGTTATTCGGAGGAATCGTCGTTGACCGTTATATCGGTGCAAAATATACGACACCGGTCGGTATGATGATTGCCGGAGTCGGATATTATATGGGTTCTGTGGCAACAACAGCAACTGGTGTTTACGCCATGATCTTCCTTGTAAGTTTAGGTCTTGCGTTATTTAAAAACGGACCGATCATCGGACGAGTTATCACTGAAAAAGAGCAGATGGACCCGGCGTTCGCTATGCGTTACACACTTGTAAATGTCGGTGCATTCATAGGTACTTTCCTTGTAGGTATTCTTTACAAAGATGTATTTGCAAAAGACGGAGTATTAGGATTTGCTCCTTGCTTTAAAATTGCAGGACTGATCATGTTCCTTGGAGCATTCTGGTATTTCTTCGTATGTTGGCGTTTCCTCGGAGATGTTGGAAAACGTCCGTTCAAGAAGACAAAGACACAGGAAGAGCTTGCAATTGATGCAGAAAAAACAGTAGAAGAGAAAAAAGAGACGAAAAAAGAGCCACTTACTACGATTGAGAAAAAACGTATCGGTGCGATCCTTGTTGCATCTCTGTTCTCCATTATCTTCTGGATCTTCTGGTATCTTGGATACCTTCCGGTATATTATTACTGGGCAGATAACATGAACTGGGTAGTTGCAGGCTATGAAGTTCCATCTACATGGTTTGATGCAGCAAACTCAATGTTCTGTGTAATCTTAGGACCTGTGACAGCAGCACTCTGGAAAAAGCTGGCTGCAAGACCGCAGGGAGACATGAGTCTGTTCAGAAAGACAGGACTTGGAATTGCAATCATCGGACTTGGATACATCTTCTATGCAGTAATTGATATTGCAAGAGGCGGACACAAAGCAAGCGTATTATGGCTGATCGTATTTGCATTCCTTCTGACACTTGGAGAGATGTTCTTCTCACCACTGGGACATTCATTCATCAGTAAATATTCCCCAAGCCGTTACCTGGCGCTGATGATGTCTATGTGGGGATTTGCAACATTTATCGCAGCTAAGAGCTACGGTCCGGTATACGGAATCTTATTTGGTGGAAATATTCCATTCAAGACAGCATGTATCGGAATTGCCGTTGTATCTTTTGTGGCAGCAGCAATTATGATCGCGTTAGACAAACGATTATCCGCGTTAGTAGATTAATAATGAATTTTATGAGCTATATATTTCGTGCAGAATTATATAGCTCATGTAATATAACAGAAAAGAGGTATGTTTCATGGGAGTAAAAGAAAGACTTAGTTGTCTCAGAAAATTAATGGAAGAAAAAGGAATTGACTTTTATGTAATTCCGACTGCAGATTTTCATCAGAGTGAGTATGTAGGAGAATATTTCAAGGCACGTAAATATATGACTGGATTTTCCGGATCTGCAGGAACAGCTGTAATCTCAAAAGACTGGGCAGGAATGTGGACGGACGGAAGATATTTTATCCAGGCGGCAAAACAGATGGAAGGTACAACCGTAGAGCTTATGAAAATGCGTGAGCCGGGAGTTCCGACTATCGAAGAATATTTAGAAGAACACCTGCCGGAAAATGGTGTGATCGGATTTGATGGACGTGTTGTATCTATGGGAGAAGGTCTTGGATATGAGACAATTGCTCGAAAGAAAAACGGAGGAATTGTTTACGAATATGATCTGGTAGATCAGTTCTGGGAGGATCGCCCGAAACTTTCTGAAGAGCCTGCATTTATTCTTGAGGAGAAATATGCAGGAGAATCCGTAGCTGATAAATTAAAGAGAATCCGTGAAGTAATGAAAGAAGAAGGAGCAGATATACATATTCTTACAACACTGGACGATATCTGCTGGACTCTGAACATGCGTGGAAATGATATTGATTTCTTCCCAATGGTATTGTCTTATGCAGTCATTACAATGGATGAAATGTTATTATATATTGATGAGAGAAAATTATCTGATGAAATGAAAGCTATTTATGCAAAAGATGGTGTTACAATTCATCCGTATAATGCAATATATGAAGATATGAAACATCTTTCTATAGAAAATACAGCACTTCTGGATGCGTCAAAGACTAATTATGCAATTTATAAGAACATTCCGGAAGAAATGAAAAAAGTAGACACACGCAATCCGGAGATTCTTTTTAAAGCAATTAAGAATCCGGTAGAGATTGAAAATATCCGTAAAGCACAGATCAAAGACAGCATTGCACATGTTCGTTTTATGAAATGGTTAAAAGAAAATGTAGGTAAGATGAAGATTACAGAGATGAGCGCATCTGACAAGCTGGATGAATTGCGTATAGAGCAGGGAAATTTCATCCGTCCAAGTTTTGAACCAATCAGTGCATATGGAGAACATGCAGCACTTTGCCATTACACATCATCAAAAGAGACAGACGTAGAGCTGAAAGAAGGAAATGTATTCTTGACAGATACAGGAGCTGGATTCTACGAAGGGTCTACAGATATTACAAGAACCTATGTATTAGGTGAGATCCCGAATATTATGAAAGAGCACTTTACACTGGTAGCAATCAGTAATCTCCAGCTTGCAAGCGCAAAAATGTTAAAAGGCTGCAATGGAATGAATCTGGATATTCTGGCAAGAAAGCCGTTCTGGGATAGAGCATTGAACTTTAATCATGGAACCGGACATGGTATGGGTTACCTGCTAAATATCCATGAAGGACCGACAAATTTCCGCTGGGCATATCGCAAAAATGATACTCATCAGTTTGAACCGGGAATTGTTATTACAGATGAGCCGGGAATTTATATTGAAGGTTCCCACGGAGTCCGTCTGGAAAATGAACTTCTTGTAAAAGAATGGAAGAAGAATGAATATGGAGAATTCCTCTGCTTTGAGACAATCACATACGTACCAATGGATCTTGACGGAATCAAAGCGGACATGATGTCTGAAGAAGAGAAACGTCTTCTGAATGATTATCATGCACTGGTATATGAAAAAATTGCGCCACATCTTAACGAAGAGGAAAGAGAATGGCTGAAGAAATATACAAGAGCGATTTAAGAAAGTTTTTCATATTACAATTAGAATAAATCATTATACATCTTTCAACAAAGCGGGGTTCTTTACGTAAAGTAAAGGACCTCGTTTCTATATATTAGCAAGATATTCAAGAAATTATCTGACATCTTTTTTATGACTATAACAATAATTATGCTATAATAAAAGTGACTTAGTTTGTGAAGATTAATTACTTTTTGCTATGACAATGGAGAATGTAAGAACCTGTGATCGTAAAATGTACAAAAGACCGATAATAAAGATAACGGATGGAAAGTTAGAGTATGAGATTTGGAAAAAAGCAAGTGAAAAAAAGAAAATGGATGAAAGTGGTCTGTCTGATTATTTTTATTCTTATATCGGCGTTATTTCTGGAAGACCGGCTTCTTGATTATGTAAATAACCGGAACATAAGGAATACGTCAGAAGTTCTGCTGGATCAAGTGGCAGGGATCATTGAGAGAAATACAGATGACGAAAAAGAGGTGATCCAGTCGTTGAAGGAAGATTATATGGTGCGGGCAAAGGCGGTAGCATATATTCTGGATGCAAATGAGAAGACAGAGCATGATGTGCCGGAACTACAGAAGATCGCGAAGCTGATGTCTGTCGATGAAGTGCATCTGTTTGATAAGAGCGGTAAGGTTTACAGCGGAACGGTGCCGAAATACTACGGATATAATTTCAGCTCCGGCAAGCAGATCGCATATTTTAAACCAATGTTGAAAAATAAAAAGCTTACGATGTGTCAGGATGTGACACCGAATACATCAGAAGGAAAGAAGATGATGTATGCGATCACATGGAATGATGCAGGAACCCGTATGATTCAGGTAGGTGTAGAGCCGGTGCGTCTTCTGGAAAAACTGAAACGAAATGAAATAAAATCCGTTGTCAGCAATATGCCGGTGTATGAAGGAATCGACATCTATGTAGCAGACAGAAAAAGCGGAAAGATCTATGGTGCAACGGATTCCAGAAAGATTGGCAATAAACTGAAACAGTTAAAAATCAGCAAGAGTAGGAGTGTTTCACGGAATATCGATGGCTATACAGTCGGAGTGGTATACGATATGACACATCTTAACGGAAGTAATGCAGTGGCAATGCTGAGTGTGATGTTGTATCTGCTTATTGCAACGATTATACTTCTGATTATGATCGCAAGAGTATTGAGAATAAACAGGGAAAAGGAAGAGCAGTATGCAGTGCTGGCAACGATGGCAGGGCGCAACCACAGTATGTATGTGATCAAACTTAGGGAAAATAAGATCATGCGTTATGGCGGAGCTGAAATCGGTGAAGAAAATATAGAAGGAAGTTATTATGAAGATGCAGATGTGCGTATGCGTGCGCTTCTGGAAAATAGAACCGTAGAAGAGTACCGGGAGGCAGCAGGAGAATTTGTAGATCTGCATACACTTCCTGAACGAATGGAAGGAGAGAAATATATATCCGGAGATTTTATAGGAACAACGCTTGGCTGGTTCCAAGCGTCGTTTATTGCGATTCAGCAGGATGAAGAACAACGCCCGGTGAGTGTAATATTTGCGGTGCGAAGTATTGAATATGAAAAACGGAAAGAAGAGCAGCTGCTCCGGTCATCTACTACAGACGAGCTGACAAGATGCTATAACCGGCGTGCCTATGAGCAGGATATAAAGAAACTGACAGCAGATAAGAAATTCCTGTATCTGTCCGCGGATGTAAATGGTCTGAAAGCAGTCAATGACCGGCTGGGACATGCCGCCGGAGATGAGTTGCTCTGCGGTGTTGCAGGCTGCATGAAACAGAGCTTTGAAGATTATGGAAAAGTTTACCGTATCGGCGGTGATGAATTTGTCACAATCCTGTTTACAGATGAGGAACAGTTTGGGATTATTAAGCAGAATTTTGATTTGCTTGTGGATAACTGGTCCGGTGACACAGTGCCGCATATGAGTGTCTCCTGCGGAGCAGTCTGGAGTGATGAACGGCAGTGGGAGTCTGTCCGTGAAATTGCGAAGCTCGCAGACCAGCGGATGTATGAGAAGAAAGCGAAGCATTATGCGAGACGGAAGAGCGATTTCCAGAACTGGATGTATAAGCGATAAATAAAGATGGAGGAAAGATAGATGGCGGAAGTAGAAAACAGTAAAGATTTAATCAGTGTGTTATGGAGCGGAGCGGATATTCTCCGCTCAAAGATGGATGCAAACGAATATAAAAATTATCTGTTAGGAATTGTATTTTACAAATATTTGTCAGATGCATTTTTGATCAAAGTATATGATCTGCTTTATGATGAAAGACCAGAGACGATGAAAGCCGCATTAGATGCATATATAGAAGCATTAGAGGATGAGAGTGCGGAAGAGTTAAAAGAGGAACTGAAAGACGAATGTCATTACATTATTGAGCCGGACTTAACTTATACCAGCTTTGCAGATGCAGCGAAAAATAATGCATTCAACAGAGAACAGTTGCAGAAAGGATTCAACAATATCGAACAGAGTGATCTAATATTTGCGGACCTTTTTACAGATATTGATCTGTATTCCAATCGTTTAGGAAACGGAGATCAGAAGCAAAGTGACACTATCGCAAATCTGATTAAAGAAATTGACAAAGCAGACTTGTTAAATTCCGATGCAGAGATTCTTGGAAATGCATATGAATATCTGATTGGACAGTTTGCGTCAGAGACAGGAAAGAAAGCCGGAGAGTTCTATACACCGCAGGCAGTATCAAAGATCTTGACGAAAATTGCGATCGCCGGTCAGGAAGACAGAAAAGGACTTTCCGTATATGATCCGTGTATGGGATCAGGCTCATTATTGTTAAATGCAAAGAAATATGCGAAAGAGCCGGAATATATCAAATACTACGGACAGGAGTTGAATACTTCAACTTACAATCTCGCAAGAATGAATATGTTCTTACATGGTATCACACCGGAGAATCAGAACCTTCGGAATGGTGATACTCTGGATGGAGACTGGCCTACCGGAGAAGAGACAGATTTCCATATGGTACTTATGAATCCTCCGTATTCAGCAAAATGGAGTGCGGCAGCAGGTTTCTTACAGGATGAAAGATTCAGCGACTATGGCGTGTTAGCACCAAAGTCAAAAGCAGATTATGCATTCTTGCTTCATGGATTGTATCATTTGAAGAGTAATGGAACAATGGCGATTGTACTGCCTCATGGTGTGTTGTTCAGAGGGGCAGCAGAAGGGAAAATAAGAGAAAAATTACTTCGCTCAGGTAATATCTATGCAGTTATTGGCTTGCCTGCAAATCTCTTTTACAATACATCTATTCCGACTTGTATTATCGTATTGAAAAAGCACAGAGATGGCAGAGATGTCCTCTTTATAGATGCATCTAAGAAGTTTGAAAAAGGAAAGAAACAGAATGCCATGACAGATGACCATATCGATGAAGTGTTGGAGTTATATTCCAATAGAGAGACGGTAGAAAAAGAGGCATTTCTTGCAAGCTTTGAAGATATCGAAAAGAATGATTTTAACCTGAATATTCCGCGTTATGTAGATACTTTTGAAAAAGAAGAAGATGTAGATCTGAATGCACTTTTAACAGATATGAAGAAGACAGATGAAGAACTGGAACAGGTGCAGGGAGAGTTTTTATCACTTCTTAAGGATTTAACTTCGAATGATGAGACAATTATGTCATCACTGAACGACCTGATTGGAAAGATTGAGGGGTGATGGATATGGCAAAACCAAAGATTAGATTTAATGGGTATACAGAAGATTGGGAACAGCGTAAGTGGATAGATACTGTAGACATTTCTACAGAAATGGTAGATCCTACGTCGGGTGAATATGATAATATGCCACATATTGCTCCAGGAAATATAGAGTCATTTACTGGTCGAATATTAGATAATGTAAAGGCTGTAAAGGAAGAAAAGCTTATTAGTGGAAAATTTAGATTTAGACCTGGTGATGTTGTATACGGAAAGATCAATCCTCAACTTGGGAAATACTTCTATGCCAGTGTTGATGGGCTTACCAGTGCGGATGCATATGTGTTTAATGGGAAAAATGGTTTAACACAAAAGTTCCTGTTTTCGTTGTTACAGACAAACGATTTCTTTAAATATTCGGTATCTGTTTCGAAACGTTCAGGTATGCCGAAAATTAATAGAGATGAGTTAAATGCCTATTCTTTTCTTACTCCAAGTGAGGCAGAACAAGAAAAAATAGGTGGTTTGATATTGGGTATTGATCATCTCATCACCCTTCACCAACGTAAGTGTGAGCAGACAAAAACATTAAAAAAATATATGCTTCAAAAAATGTTTCCACAAGATGGTGAAAAAGTTCCACAGATAAGATTTGAAGGATTTACGGAAGATTGGGAACAGCGTAAGTTGGGAGAAGTTGTTAAAGAGGGAATTTTGGAAGCACCTTTAGATGGAAATCACGGAGAGAAACATCCAACTTCGGATGAGTATGTAGAGTCTGGAATTCCTTTTTTGATGGCATCGGATATTCATAATGGAGAAGTAAATATTTATTCATGCAAATATATCACAAAAGAAAGAGCGGAAAGACTTGATAAGGGATTTGCACGAAATGGAGATGTCTTACTAACACACAAGGCAACTATTGGTGAGACAGCTATTTTAAGCAATTTGATGACGGAATATGCAATGTTAACACCTCAGGTTACTTACTATAGAATTAAGAATGAAGAACGGTTAAACAGAGAGTATTTGTATTCCTTTTTTAATTCTTTAGATTTCCAAACAGAGTTAAAAACTAAAGCGGCACAATCTACAAGACCATATATTGGAATCACTGCTCAACAAAATTTGAAAATAATTTTACCATCGGAAATTGATGAGCAAAGAAAAATTGGTCTCTATTTTGGAAACCTTGATCGACTCATCACTCTTCACCAGCGCAAGTGTGATGAACTAAAAGAAGTTAAGAAATTTATGTTACAAAACATGTTTGTTTAAGGAAAAGGGCGAGAAAATGGGAAAAATAACTTTATTTCATGGAACACCTGATAAAATTGTAGTTCCGACATATGGACTTGGTGAGAAAAGACATGATTATGGAATTGGATTTTACTTAACGGACAATATAGATCTTGCTAAGGAATGGGCTGTTTGCAGACCGAATGAGAAAAATGGCTGGGTTCATCAATATGAATTGGGCACAGAAGGTCTGAAAATATTAGATTTTCAAGAAAAAGATGTGTTGGCGTGGCTTGCAGAATTGATGAAACATAGAGATGCAGCAGATTCTAAGCGTTATCGTATGTTGGCAGCAAAGTTTATTGAAAAATATGGTGTGGATGCAAGTGATTATGATGTTATAAAAGGTTGGAGAGCAAACGCTTCTTACTTTTATATCGCAAAAGAGTTTGTAAGAGACAATATTGATCTTGAAATATTACCGGAGTTGCTTTCATTGGGCGGTCTTGGCATTCAATATTGTATTAAATCTGAGCGGGCATATTCTAAATTGCAGGAAGTAGAAGAAAAGTTACTGCCGGTTGATTACAAGGAATATAGCCAAAAGTATAACGAACGTGATATAACGGCAAGACGAAAGATGCGAGAATTAGTGGATTCTGATGCAAATAAAGTAACAAATGTATTTAGTACATTATTTTAGGAGAGATGACAATGAAGGCATATGCAGAAGAGTATTTGAATGATGTTGTAGAAAATCAGGGAAAGTTGTTTGATTATGTGGCGCAGAATTTTCCTGATAAAGATACAGAAGAATTTATCAACTTTTATATGAAAAGTAAGACAAGAAAAAGTATTGATGAATCGCAGGCATATGTAAATACGATGGATTATAAGGAATTATGGAATTATTTTCAAAAAACAGATCAGTATAAATTGGAAGCTGGAAAAGGTCTTGATGGTTTTATGCCGGATTGGATTGGCGAGTTTTATGCGTATTATCAATGGTATTACAATATGCCGAGTTCAGAAGTTATTCAGAAGATTCCAGTAGACTTTTTGGAAAAGGCGTATTCTGGGCTTCATGATCTGGAACTGGATCTGGCAGTAAAAAAAGTAGGTGAAGTGTAATGCAGATTATTTGCTTTCACAATCCAGATGAAGAGAACGGATACTTAAGTAATTGGTATCCGTCTAATTTTATAGTTGATGGTGTTCATTTTTCGTCCATGGAACAGTTTATGATGTATCGGAAAGCAATTTGTTTTCAAGATGAATGCATTGCAGAGCAGATACTCGGCACGAAAGATGTAGCAGAGATCAAAGCGTTAGGACGTGCAGTAAAAGATTATGATGAAAACTATTGGAATGGAGTAAGACAGGTTATTGTATACGAAGGATTGCTTGCAAAGTTTTCACAGAATGACGAGCTGAAAGATAACCTTGTAAATACTGGGAATGTGATATTAGCAGAATGTGCAGTGAAAGATCGAATCTGGGGTATTGGATTGTCTATGAAAGATGAAAATAGATACGACAAGAGCAAGTGGAGAGGAGAAAATTTGCTTGGATATACACTGATGATGGTGAGAGAGCGATTGAATTTAGAATAATCGTATGTATTGTGATATAGGTGATAATAGTGTTACATACTGCGATAAAGCGTAAGTAGGCAAGTTTTTGCGAATTAAAATAGATGGGTGGGAACAGCGTAAGTTGGGAGATGTGTTCGAACAGACATCGAATTTAGTAAATCCCAAGGAAGATGAAATAGAACTTTGGAGTTTAACTGTTGAAGATGGATTAACAAAGAAATCTGATAGATATAACAGAGAATTTCTTGTAAAGAAAGATGATAATTTTAAAGAAGTTCGCCCGGGAGATATTGTATATAATCCAATGAATATGACATTGGGAGCAGTTGGATATAATGGAATGGCGAAAAGTGTTGCAGTTTCGGGTTATTACACCACCATGGTTGCCAAAGAGAATTATGATACATATTACATTAATACATGGCTAAAAAGTCCACAGGCAATACGTTTATATCGCACATATGCGACGGGTTCACTGATAGAAAAACAAAGAGTGCAGTTTCCTACGCTTTCTATCATTCCGGTGGCATTCCCTAAATACGAAGAACAGACAAAGATTGGAAATTATTTTCATTTCCTTGACAATCTCATCACTCTTCACCAACGCAAGTGTATGACGAGTAGATGAAGAACAAAAAACGTTTGGGAACAGCGTAAGTTAAGTGATATATATGGTTCGATTGGAAATGCATTCGTAGGAACAGCTACTCCATACTATGTAGAACAAGGACATTTTTATCTGGAATCTAACAATGTAAAAGATGGACAGATAAACCATAACTCTGAGGTTTTCATAAATGATGAATTCTATGAAAAGCAAAAAGATAAATGGTTACGTACCGGAGATATGGTTATGGTTCAGTCTGGACATGTTGGACATGCTGCTGTAATCCCTGAAGAATTGGACAATACAGCGGCTCATGCCTTAATTATGTTCAGAAATCCCAAAGAAGAAATCGAGCCTTATTTTTTAAATTATGAATATCAGACTGATAAAGCCAAGAAGAAAATAGAAAACATTACTACTGGTAATACCATAAAACATATCCTTGCGTCAGATATGCAGGAATTTGTAGTTGATGTTCCAAAATACGAAGAACAGAAAGTGATTGCGGACTATTTCCGCAACCTCGACCATCTCATCACTCTTCACCTTCGTAAGCAGGACAAACGTAAAAAAGGGTCAAAAAACACTTGAAATCAGTGTAAGTATAAAATAAATAATGTATATTAGATACATAGAATCACAAAGGAGACAAAAATTATGCCTGAATTAGAGTCAATGATAGAACAAAAGTTAATTGAACAACTGGTATATGGAGATTCGCAGTGGACATATCGACCGGATTTGAAGACGGAAGAGGATTTATGGGCGAATTTCCGGTATATTCTGGAACAGAATAATAAGGAGCGTTTGGATGGAGAGCCTTTAACAGATACCGAGTTTGAACAGGTGAAGAACCAGTTGCAGTTTTCATCCTTCTATAAAGCGGGAGAATGGCTTGTTGGAGAGAACGGTAAGGTTCAGGTACATGTGCAGAGAGATACGAAGAGATTACATCTCGTAGTGATGAATCACGAGCATATTGCAGGGGGAAGCAGTGTGTATGAGGTGATTAATCAATACAGTGCATTGAAGACAGAGGAAGACGGACGTAATCGCAGATTTGATGTAACGCTGATGATTAATGGACTTCCGATGATTCATATAGAATTAAAGAATAAGCAGCATTCTTATATGGATGGATTCTGGCAGATTAAGAAATATATCGGAGAAGGGAAGTTTACTGGAATTTTCTCTGCGGTACAGATGTTTGTAATCAGCAATGGCGTAAATACAAAGTATTTTTCTGCAGCAAGCGACACGGAATTAAATGAAAAATTCATCAGTGGATGGCTGGATCAGGATAATAATCCGGTATCTGATTATATTGAGTTCGCAAAGAGTGTACTGAGCATCCCGGAAGCGCATGAGATGATTGCGAGATATACGGTATTAGATGAAGATGCGAAACGATTAATATTATTGCGGCCGTATCAGATTCATGCGATTGAAGCAATACGAGAGGCTTCCAAGACAGGGAAGTCTGGTTATGTCTGGCATACAACGGGTTCAGGTAAGACGTTGACTTCGTATAAGGCAACCCGTAACCTGCTGATGGACATTCCGTCTTTGGATAAAACGATTTTCTTAATTGACCGAAAGGATCTGGATACACAGACAACAATGGCATTTCAGGCATATGCCAACAATGATCTGATCGACGTAAATGAGACAGACAATGTAAATGATTTGAAGAGAAAATTAAAATCAGAAGACCGGCAGGTAATCGTTACAACCATCCAAAAGCTGCAACGATTAATTACAAAGAGATTGCAGGAAGGAACGCCGGAATATAACAAGATTAAAAATCTGAGGATTGCATTTGTAGTAGATGAGTGTCACAGAGCAGTTACACCGGGAACGAAGAGAGAACTGGAGAGATTTTTTGGAAAATCATTATGGTATGGCTTCACTGGAACACCAAGATTTTCAGAAAATCCTTATCCGAAGATGGGTGATCTGCCGCGCACAACAGACGAATTATACGGAGAACGTTTACACAGATATACGATACAAAATGCAATCCATGATAATGCGGTTCTTGGCTTTCAGGTAGAGCATAATGGACCGAAGACGATGTCTGATGAAACAGATAGTAAATTGTATGATAATGAAGCACATATGTTAAAAGTTCTGGATGTGATTTTGAACAAGTCCTATCATAAATTGGGATTCCAGAATGGAAAAGGTAAGACGTATGAGGCATTGCTGACAACAAGTTCGATTCCTCTGGCGCAGAAGTATTATGAATTATTAACGAAAGTAAAAGAAGGAAATACTCCATTGCGGATTGATGAAAAGATCCGGCAGGTACTCCCTGATTTTCCGAAATTTGCAATTACATATTCTGTGACGGAAAATGAAGAAGGTTCACAGGTAAATCAGCAGAAGATGCAGAAATCGTTGGATGATTATAACAATATGTTTGGGACAAAATTTGATCTGGCACAGATCCAGTCTTACAATGGCAATCTGAATAAAAGGCTTGCGAGAAAAGATCCTAAATTTAAGAGACGACATGAACAATTGGATCTGGTAATTGTAGTTGATCGATTGCTGACAGGATTTGATGCCCCTTGTATGTCTACGATGTTTATTGACAGACAACCTATGGGACCGCATGATCTGATACAGGCATTTTCGCGAACAAATCGTATTTTCGATAAGAATAAAACATATGGACAGATTGTTACATTTCAGGCTCCGAAGCTTTTCAAAGAGAGTGTAGATAACGCAGTAAAATTGTATTCCGCAGGTGGTACAAATGATTCTATTCTGGCAGAATGGGACGAGGTGGAAAAGGCATTCCGTACAGCGCTGAAAGCGCTTCGTATTGCAGCAGGAGCGCCGACAGCTATACCGGGAATGTCATTGGCTGAAAAGAAAGTATTTGCAAAAATATTTCAGACATTTGACCGGTTATTTGCACAGCTTAAATCGTTTTCAAATTACAGTGACAAGCTGTTGGAAGAATATGATATTACAGAAGAAGAGTACGAAGATTATGTAGCGCATTATAAAAATGTAATAGAAGAGATAAAAAGAGAAAAAGAAGAAGGAAATGATGGCGGAGAAGATGAAGAGGAAACGTCAGACTTAGATTCAGAGTATGAGCTGATGGCATACAGTAATACGAAAATTGATTATGAGTACATTATCAATTTGATTCAGAATATTGTATCACCGGGAGAAGATGAAGAGGATATTTCACCAGAGGAAAGACAGCAGCAGATAGATGAAGTTAAGCAATATATAGAAGAATTACGAAATGGTAATCCGAAGATGGCAGATATTATGTCAAATCTGGTTTCAGAGATTGAAGTGGACGCAGACAGGTATAAAGGACATTCGATTTTGAACATAGTAGAAACAACAAAGCAGAAATACATTGAAAACAGGATTTCTGACTTTTGTGAGAAGTGGTATGCGGAACCTGATGATGTTATGTATGCAGCCATGCATTACAGAAACGATGAGATACCGAATGAAGGTGTTATAAAAGCTACAATTGATTATACATGTTATAAGGCAAATGCAGAAAAAGCGGTTCCGAAGTTCAAATACTATAAGATGTGTATGGATGAATTAAAAGAGGTCTTAGATACCGAAATTAAGCCTTTAATTAATCCATTGTAAAGCAAGGTGAAGGTGTAGTTTTATGTTTATATCAGCGTGAGTTATTTCGGGAAAGGAAAAGGCTTATGATAAATGATATGAACAGGACATTGCTTTTCAGTGAATATTTTCAGCAATGGATTGATATTTACAAGAAAGGCGCAATCCGGGAAGCGACTATGGCAAAATACCGTATGACACAGAGATGGGTAGAGAAGCTTATGCCGGAGTTAAAAGTTGCGGAGCTGAACAGAACAGCATATCAGCAATTATTGAATGCATACGCAAAAGAACACGAGCGCCAGACAACATTGGATTTTCACCATCAGTTAAAGGGAGCGATTTTAGATGCGGTTGACGATGGTCTGATTGAAAGAGATCCAACCAGAAAAGCAATCATTAAGGGGAAAACGCCGAGAGTCAAAAAGATTAAATATTTAAGTCAATTTGAGTTACATACTTTGATTTCTGATCTGGATCTCAAAGAAGAACCGAATTGGGACTGGTTTATTTTACTGGTCGCGAAAACAGGAATGCGTTTTTCAGAAGCACTTGCGATTACGCCGGGAGATTTTGATTTTGCAAGACAGACATTATCTATCAGTAAAACATGGGACTACAAGGGCGAAGGTGGTTTCCTGCCAACAAAGAATAAATCTTCGGTTAGAAAAATCCAGATTGACTGGCAGATTGTTGTAAAATTTTCAGAGTTGATTAAAGGACTGCCGGAAGATCAGCCAATCTTTGTAGGCGAATCGAAAATATATAATTCTACAGTGAATGATGCATTAACCAGACATTGCAGAGAATGCGGGATATCGGAGATTTCGATTCATGGCTTAAGACACACCCATGCCTCGCTATTGCTATTTGCAGGTGTTTCAATAGCGAGTGTTGCTCGAAGACTTGGACATGCCAGCATGACAACAACACAGAAAACGTATTTACACATTATTCAGGAACTTGAAAACAAAGATGTAGATCTGGTAATGCGAACATTATCTGGATTGTAAAAATTAAAGTAGAAATACTTACGCTGATTTTATGGAACGTCCTTGAAAGAGGAAGAACCGGAGTATAACCAGAAGGAGCCAAAAGAGCATTATAGGGAAATGATACGAAAAGATATGATTGAGATAACAGGTCCATTTTATGCGGATGAAAGTGAAGAAGATAAGAAATTGTTTTATATATGTGCACTAATCGATTATATTGCGAGAAAAACAAAGAATAAAAGAAGTGTGATCGTGGATGTTTTAGGGCAGGAACGAATTGGAAGAGCCGGAGAGTTAGCTGATTTTTATGGCAACAGTAATTTGGAAGAAGTATGCAGAGTGTTAATGAAAGAATCCCAGATTGAGCCGGGCGATTTTGATAATGTCGGAGCGTGTCAATATGATATTCCGTCACACTGGGATATTGGAAGAGTGTATAAGAGATTGATTAAACAGGTAGTGAAAGTAAAAAATGTAGATGAAGTGGATGCAATTTTTGAGGTGTATCATTCATTTATCAGTGATAAAATAGATGATTATAACAGTATCGTTTATTGTGAAAATCCGGATTATATTTTTGAGGCTTTTATGACTGATAAGTTGCCGGATTAAATCATTTTCACAAAAGAATCAAGGGAGAGAACGCAATGCCAAAAGGAACGAATCAGAAATTCAAACTCTATCGTCTGGCGCAGATCATGCTGGAGCGGACAGACGAAGAGCATTATATTACAATGCCGGAGATCATGGAGGCACTGAAAGAATACGATATCACTGCGGAGCGTAAGAGCATTTACGCGGATCTCAGGGATCTGGAGACATTTGGGATCGATGTGGAGGGAGAACAGGTCGGAAACCGTTATCACTATCATGTGGTGAACCGCCCGTTTGAGATGCCGGAGCTGAAGCTTCTGGTGGATGCGATTCAGTCTTCCAAATTCATTACCGCAAGAAAGACGAATGATCTGATTCGCAAACTGGAGACGTTTGTCAGCAGATACGATGCCATGAAATTGCAGAGGCAGGTATATGTCTCCGGACGGATCAAGACGATGAATGAGAGTATCTATTATACTGTAGACGAGATCCATAATGCGATTTCCGAAAATAAAAAGATCTGTTTTCAATATTTCCAGTGGAATGTGAAGAAGGAAATGGAACTGCGCCATGGTGGAGCATATTATCGTATCAGTCCGTGGGGTCTGTCCTGGGATGATGAGAACTATTATCTGGTTGGTTATGATTCAGATGCGCAGATGATCAAGCATTACCGGGTGGATAAGATGCTGAATCTTCGGATGATAGATGAGCGTCGGGAGGGCAGAGATCACTTTAAGAAGCTGGACATGGCAGATTATGCGAAGAAGAGTTTCGGGATGTACGGTGGAAAAGAGCAGGATGTGAAAATGCTGGTGGAAAATCATCTGGCGGGCGTTATGATTGACCGCTTTGGCAAGGATATTATGATGGTGCCGGTGGATAAGGAGCATTTCTCTGTGAAAGTACAGGTGCATGTCAGCAGGCAGTTCCTTGGCTGGGTGATCTCGCTTGGCGAGGGTATTAAGATCATCGGACCGGATGAAGTGGCAGGACAGATGAAGCAGGAGATTAAGAGGCTTGTGGAGCAGTATGGAGAGTAAGATGGCAGGAACGATCATTTGTTACGGGGATTCGAACACTTTCGGGTATGATTCCCGCATGGGTACAGAAGGAAGATTTCCGAAAGAGATAAGATGGACGGGAATTCTGGATGACAGAACAGAATACAAAGTGAAAAATCATGGAATCTGCGGAAGATGTATTCCGGAGATGACAGGACAGATGGATTTTATTTGCAAACAGATCAAATCCTGGGCAAAAAAAGCTGCACCGATATGGTTGTTTCTTATGCTCGGGACGAATGATATCCTGAATGCGGCAGAACCATCGGCAGAAAAGACTGCAGAGAAAATGAAGCATTTTCTGGAAAGATTACAGGAAACGCCGGAAGTAAGTGAGGGCAAGATAGAATTATGTCTGCTTGTCCCGCCGATGATGAAGCGTGGCTCGTGGGTTTCGGATGACCGGATTGTGACAGAATCACAGAAGATTGGCGAATTGTACGGGGCAATAGCAGAGCAGCTTGGCATTAAATGCATAAATTGCGGTAAATGGGAGCTGCCGCTTCTATATGACGGTGTGCATTTGTCTGAGGAAGGACATGCGGAATTCGCGGAAAAGCTGATATCGGAGCCGGAGGCTTTTGAATTGGATATTATATAATAAATGTATGCGGTAAAGAAAATAATGAAATTAGTAGAAGGTACAGTTCATAATAAAAGGTTATCTATAAATACATTGCAGTAGGATGGAGGAGAGCAAATGAAAAAGAAACGATTAGAAGGTGTGCTCCTGGCGTTTGCGGTGGCGGTGTCCACGGTATTTGCGCCGGTGAATGTGGTAGCTGCTGACAGCGTGGAGAGTAAGAGTGTGACGTTGCAGGATTCTGCAAAGGATCAGAACGGAAAACAGACAGAAAAACCGGGGAAATATGTGTTGAAAGATAAGAAAAACAAGGCTGCCGGTGTTCGTGCGCGGGCAGCAGGTGTAGATTCCATGACATATGACTGGGATGACACCACGCAGACGCTGACAGTCAGCGGAACAGGAAAAGTTGTCGGAAATTATGACACCAGTTATCCGCTGAGTGCTTATAAAAATAAGGCTCGTAAAATTATTTTACAGGATGGAATTACAGAGATTGGTACACAGGCGTTTGCTAATTTCTCAAATTTGACAGAAGTTGATTTTCCGTCAACATTGAAGAAAATCGGGGAAGCGGCATTTTACGGATGTAGCGAACTGACAAGTGCAGAATTACCGGGGTCATTGACGACACTGTCGACAGCAGCATTTGCTGATTGCAGTGCATTTGCTGATTTAGTACTTCCGAAAAAACTGCAACAGATCGGAGATTATGCATTCCAGAATTGTGCATTGACGCAGATGACATTTCCGGCATCTGTAAACTATATATCATCACTTGCATTTTATGGATGCAGTGGATTACAGGAATTTCAGGTAGCAGCCGGAAATGCGAAATACAGTGCTTCAGAAGGTGTATTATTTGAGGCGAAGAAGACAACGTTAGTTCTATATCCGATGGGAAAACAGGCTGAATCCTATCAAATCCCGGGTTCCGTAAAAACGATCGGAGAAAATGCATTTAACAATGCGAATGTCTCCGAAATTCTAATTCCAAAGACGGTCAGTGCGATTAATGAAGGTGCTTTTGCCGGAGCAAAAATAAAAACGTTGAATTTGCCTGGTTCCATAACAAGTCTTGGATTATATCTGTGTGAAGACTGCACGGAACTTCAGGCGGTGACGATTGGAAAAGGAATTAAGAGTCTTTCCTATAGAATGTTTTATAAGTGCAGTTCTTTAACAGAAGTATCGCTTGGCAGTACATTAAATACACTGGATAGTCTGGCATTTGCATACTGTACATCTTTACGGCAGATTACAATTCCGGACAATGTGACTCAGATTTTAAATGGATGTTTCGGAGAATGTTCTGCATTGGAAAAGATAATATTTCCAAAGAAATTAAAAGAGATCGCATTTCAGGCATTTTTAAATTGTGGAAAACTGACATCAGTGACATTCCCATCAGCGCTGGAAAAGATTAACCGGGTAGCATTTTACGGAACCGGAATTAAAAAGGTAAAGATTCCGTCCTCTGTCACTTATATCGGACCGGAAGCATTTCCGGCAGGCACAGTGATGACCGGAATAAGTGGCCTGGCAAAGATGGATGATGGCTCTTATATGAAGATGGAAAAACTGCCGGTCAAGGTGAAATATGATTACAGTGCAGCATTTGATGTTGTAAAAAGAGTAAACAGTGAGAGAAGCAAGAGAGGACTTAATACGCTTACGATGGATAAGCGGATGATTAAGGGCTCTATGCTTCGTGCAGCGGAACTTGCGATTGCATTTTCCCATACACGTCCGTCAGGAAGAGATTTCAATACGGTTTGTTATGACAGCAAACAGGGTTATATTATGATGGGCGAGAATATTGCTGCCGGACAGACAAGCAGCAAGAGCGCCATGACTTCATGGATGAATTCGCAGGGACATAAGAAAAATATTCTTACGTCTGCTTATACGGGAATCGGCGTGGGTGCAGTTGTCGTAAACGGCGTGCATTACTGGGTACAGAATTTTTCAACGACCACAGTGCAGAAAGCATCGGCTTCTTCTTATAAGAATAAGAGTGCAAATGTAAACGTAGAGGTAACGAAAGAGCAGGACGGAAATCTGTTTTATATCAATCCGCTATATTCTTTCAGCATGAAGAAAGGGACGTCCAGAAGCATTTCTTACAGTATATTTAACAGCTTTGTAAATGTGCCGCTTGTTGCAGGCGGAATGAAATATACGGTATATACACCGTCCGTATGTAAAGTGTCAGCGTCCGGAAAAGTAACCGGATTGAAAGCAGGTAAGACAAAGATTAAAGTAGCGCCGCAAGCCGCACCGTCTCTTGCAAAGACATTTACAGTAACGGTCAAAGGATCTTCTCTTGCAAAAGTAAGCTGGGGAAAATGCAGACGTTCTTCAAAAACCGTTCTGTTGCAGTGGAAAAAAGTGAAAGGCGCAACTGCTTATGAAATTTATCGTTACAAGAATAAAAAATGGGTGAAAGTAACAACGACAGGCAAGACATCTTACAAGTATAAAAATGCGCCGAAGAATGGTTCTTACAAAGTGCGTGCATTAAAGAAATCAGGAAATAAGAAAATATACGGTTCGTTTTCAGCAGTGAAAAAGATCAGATAAGAATCAGATAAGAGAGAAAAAAATAAAAGCGAGGTATAAAGTCTAAGCTATTCAAATAGATTTTATCCCCCGCTTTTTCTATGTTCAGCTAAAAGTATCATTCAGAGGATAAAAAAACACATTTGGGAGACATTATAAATTAGAAAAACGATTGAAAACGAGCATATTTTACCAAAATAAGGAACAAAGGAGAGAATGAAAAATGGTGGATGTAACAAATTTTGCACAGATGTTATTACCTTTTGTATTATTGGGGCAGGGAATATGGTTTCTGATAAACGGAATAGCGGAAGAGAAAAAGTGTACCAAGAATAAAGAAAAGGAAGTGGAAAAGAAGAAAGAAAAAGTTAGCGTATAATAAAAGTGTTTCCGCGAGAATAAAGAGTCCCGGATTTAATTCTGGGCTCTTTAATATTAGGTGATAAAAATGCAATAAGGCAGAAAATGTCAATTTTTAGTGAAAGAAAGTGAAAGGAATAGAACAGAAAAGTCTTTTAATTAGTAATAATGCTTTCTGAGCTATTAATCATCATATTAAGGAAAAAATGAAAAAAATAATAAAAAAATGACCCTTTTTGACGGGAACCAATGTCTTAATAAGTATACAGAGACATTTTATGTAGACTTATAGATAAAGAAGTAAGGAGGAACATGTATGAAGAAGACAAGACGCTGGTTGGCGATGCTTCTCGCTGTAGTTTTAGTCAGTTCGAATGTAATCTATCAGCTTGGCACCAATATGAGTGCAAGTGAATCGGACAGTACAACGGAAGCACAGCAACAGGACGATTCTGCTGAGGAGAAAGCACAGCAGGAGGCGGCTTCGAATGCACACAAAAAAGACTCAGGAGAAGCCAAAGTTCAGGAGGTGAATACGGAGGAAGATAAGAATACTTCGGACACTTCCAAGAAGACTCAGGTTACAGAAAAGACTGAGAAAAAGCAGGAGCAGACAGCAAAGAAAGCAGACACTGCAAAGAAAGCAGACACTGCAAAGAAAGCAGACACTGCAAAGAAAGCAGATGCAAGCTCCGGCGATACAAAGAAAGATTCCGAGGAGAAAGCCTATAAAGCTACAATCCAGAAATCCAAACTGGATGGCGGTGATATTAAAGCATGGGGCTCTGACGGAAAGAAAGAGACTGTTGCTTACGCAGACAGCAAATATATGAAAGAAGTAAAAGAAGGCGACTCTTTTAATTTTGAGATCACTGTAAAGAATTCTTTCAAGCTGGACAAAGTAACAGACCAGAATAATAATACGATCCAGCCGAAGAAGGTGGATGGAAATGTTTATACATACAAAATTGCTGATGTAAAATCAGATAAGACATTTCATGTATTATATAAGGAAGAAACTAATTCAGACAAATCCAAAACGGATGTGAACAAGTCTGGTGACAACAAGAAGGATGATGCTGATGCATCTGACGATGGGGAGTCAGACTCGAAGGCGAACGAGGATAAGAACGTATCTGCAGCATCTGAAAATGGTAAGATTGCAACAGTAGCAGATACAGATACTACCAGAACAATCCGTGTTGGTGAGACAATCACATTGGATTCGAGAGATGTGGACAAGTATAATTATTCTGATCATAACTGGACTGTCAAAGATAATAGTTTAGTTAGGTTAAATAAAGATACTGATATAAGCATTACTATAACAGGATTAAAAGCAGGACGTACAACGGTCACAGATACGTATACGAGTGGCTGGGGGGGTTTTTGCTGAAAGAAAAGAAAAGAAGTACAATATCGAAGTTCTTGCAGCCGTATCACCAACTGGTATCTCAATCAACGGAGCAGATGAAGTCACACAGTTTAAGACTACAAAGCTTACTGCTAGTCTCACACCTTCCAATGCATCAGGCAAGGTTCAGTGGAGTTCATCTAACGAACAGATCCTGACAGTTGACTCCAACGGAACAGTCAGCGGCTTACGTCAAGGAACAGCTACTGTTACAGCAAGTGTTCAGGGCAGCAACGATACTACAATCACTGCAACAAAGACGATCAAGGTTGTGACAAATACAGAATCAACAGATAGAGCAATCGTTTATTATCTGTTAGATCCTACAAAAGATGCGAACTCCAATGATCAGGGTAACTGGGGACCTGCATATGGAAACGCTACAGTGAATGTGACGAATGCTACATGGACAAATGGAAAAAACTGTTTTGATAACGTCGATCAGCGTGTTGTATCATGGCCGAACGGAACAAATGTGGTTACGAGAGGTTCAGATGCATGGACTCAGATATTTAACAATTATAAATCTTCTATTCAGAGTCAGCTTGGTGTAACTATCACCAAAGATGATGTAGAAGAGATTACATTGGTTCCGGCAAAGATTTCAAAAGATAATGGAACAAATCCGGATAAGCATCTGGACTGTAATGTAAATATCAGATGTAAGAATGTTGCGACAGTAAAATACTATCTGTATGATGCCGGCGGTACAAACTTTAGTATGTTAGGTTCCAAGAACTATGTGATCAACGGAACATCCACAACAAAACCGGGTGATGTTACTTCACAGCGGTTTCCGACAACAAAGACAGTTAATGGTGTAACATATACATTCTCCGGATGGTATACCAATCGGGAACTTACAGAGGCAGCGCCTGCCTTCCCGGCAAAGGTTACAACATCAATTACTTACTATGCAAAATATGTTGCCGGATATCAGGTTATGTACGATCTGGCAGGCGGAAGTTTTTCTGACGGCTCAACAAGTGCAACAGAAAAACACGATGAAGGTACAAACGTAGTTGTAAGAACAGAACCTACTCGTAAAGGTTATACATTTACAGGCTGGACAGTTGAAGGACTGGATGTGTCTACTATTAATAGTGGAGATCATTTCAAGATGCCGGGCAACACTGTAAAACTTACGGCAAACTGGAAAGCGAAAAATATTGAAGCTTACGTTACCTTAACAACAAAAGACGTAACAGAAAAATATGACGGACAGCCTCATCAGGCAGGACAGGCAACTGTAGCTGCAAAAGAAGGAAAAGATAATAAGGATATTGGAAATCTTAAGATTGAATATCAGATTCCTGGCACAGACACATGGACAACAGATCTCAGCAAGATTACAGCAACAAATGTATCTGAAAGTACGACTGTGAAGGTTCGCGTAACAAGCACTGATTTGGTTGGCGAATTAACCGGTACAGAGAAACTGACGATCACAAAGAGAAATGTAACACTGACATCTGCAAGTGGTGAGAAAGTTTACGACGGACAGCCGCTTACAAACCATGACGTAGCAGTAAGCCGAGAAGACGGATTTGTTAAGGGCGAAGGTGCGACATATAAAGTAACCGGAACCATTACAAATGTAGGTGAAAAACCAAACGCATTTACTTACAAGCTGAAGGAAAACACAAAAGAAGAGAACTATAACATTAGCACTAAAAATGGTACGCTCAAAGTTACTCCGGTAACAACGGAAGTAAAAGTTAAGATTACAGGACATCAGAATGCAGTAACTTATGATGGAACAGAGCATACAGTTACAGGATATGATGTAACAGAAATCAGTAATACACTTTACACAGCAAATGATTTCACATTCAGCGGGAAAGCAGAAGCAGCCGGAACGGATGCGGCTACATATCCGATGGGACTTAAGACATCCCAGTTCAAGAATAAGAATGCGAACTTTACAAATGTAACATATGAAGTAGTAGATGGAAGTCTTACAATCAATCCTCGTCAGATTACATTAAAATCAGCATCTGACAGCAAAGCATATGATAAGAAACCATTAACAAATCATAATGTAGAGATTGTTAGTGGAGAATTTGTATCCGGCGAAGGTATTGATAAATATAATGTAACCGGAAGTCAGACAGAAGTCGGTACAAGTGATAATACATTTGAGTATACGTTAAATGATAAAACAAAAGCTAAAAACTATCAGATTACAAAGGAGCCTGGTCAGTTAACTGTAACAAAGAATGCACAGGAAATTGTTGTTACTATCAAAGAAAACAGTGGAAAAGAGACATACGACGGAACAGAAAAATCTGTTTCAGGCTATACTGTTGAAAGTATTAAGCGTGGCGGAGAAAACACCGACGTATATACAGAAGAAGATTTCCAGATTAAAAATAGTGCAAAGGCTACAGTTAAAGGGAAAAATGCAGGTTCTTATGATATGAACCTGACACCAGACGATTTTGAAAACATCAATGACAGATTTGAAAATGTAACTTTTGTAATTGTAGATGGTAAACTCACAATTGAGAAACGTAAAGTTACATTAACATCTGCGGATGCTTCCAAAGAGTATGATGGTGAACCACTTACAAGCAATGAGATTACAGTTGGCGGTGAAGACGGATTTGTCGGTGACGAAGGCGTTACTTATACAGTAACCGGAGCACAGACAGCAGTCGGAAGCAGCGCAAACAGCTTTACTTACATTGCCAAAGACGGAACAAACCTTGAAAACTACGACATTACAAAGACAGAAGGTAAATTAACTGTTACAAAGAATGAGAAACAGGAAGTAACTGTTTACATTACCGGACATACAGATTCTAAGATGTATAACGGTAAAGAGCAGTCCGTAACAGGTTATGATGTAAGAACAAGCACAGGTCTGTATACAACAAATGATTTCACATTCAGCAAAGAATCAGCAAAAGCAAAAGGAACGGATGCCGGCGATTATGCAATGGAGCTGAAAGCATCCGATTTCACAAATACCAGCGCAAACTTCAGCAAAGTGAAATTCGTAGTTAAAGATGGAAATCTCACAATTACGAAGAGAAACGTTACGTTAAAAACTGCGGATGCTAAGAAGGTATATGACGGAACAGCATTAACCAAAGATGGCGTGACAGTTGGCGGCGATGGATTTGTCGATGGCGAAGGTGCGACATATAATGTAACCGGAACCATTACAAATGTAGGTGAAAAACCAAACGCATTTACTTACACGCTGAAGGATAATACAAAAGCTAAGAACTACAATATCACGGAAACACCTGGTACTTTGAAAGTTATACCGATAACAGATAAAGTTACAGTAACAATCAAAGGAAATGACAAGAATGCGAAGTATGACGGTAACGGACATACAGATTCCGGATATACAGTGAAGAGCATCAGTAACAATCTGTACAGCAAAGATGACTTTACATTCAGCGGAACAGCAGAAGTCAAAGGAACGGATGCCGGAACATACGATATGAATGTAAAGGCAACAGACTTTACAAATATCAACGACAATTTCTCAAATGTAGAATTTGTTGTGGAAGATGGTCAGTTGATCATCAGCAAGAGAGATGTTACTTTAACATCCGGATCAGCTGAGAAAGTATATGACGGAACACCATTAACAAAAGATAAAGTAACAGTAAGCGGAGACGGATTTGTCGAGGGCGAAGGTGCAAAATACAACGTAACCGGAAGCCAGACAAAAGCCGGAAGCAGCGACAATGAATTTACTTACACACTGAAAGACAACACGAAGAAAGACAACTACAACATTACAGTTGTAAAAGGAACACTTACAGTTACCAAGGATAAGAACGAAGTTGTTGTAACGATCACAGGTCATACAAACAGTGCAAAATATGATGGCAAAGATCACACAGCAGAAGGATATGACGTAAGCATTAATAATAAGAAGTATCACGCATCTGATTTCACATTCAAGGGAACAGATAACGTTACGAAGAAAGATGCCGGAACATATCTGATGGGACTGAAAGAGTCTGACTTTGCAAATAACAGTACAGATTTCGAAAAAGTAACATTTGTAGTTACAGACGGAAGTCTTACAATTGAGAAGAGAACAGTTACTTTAGGATCTGCAACAGCAAGCAAAGTATATGACGGAACTGCTCTGACAAGTAAAGACATTACTGTTGGCGGTGATGAATTTGTAGACGGCGAAGGTGCAACATACGATGTAACCGGAAGCCAGACAGCAGTCGGAAGCAGCGATAATACATTTACTTATGAGCTTAACAAGAATACAAAAGCAGGTAACTACACGATTACAACGTCTGTTGGAACGCTGACAGTTACACCGCAGAGTATTACACCAGATCCGGACAACCCGGATTCTTACAAGGGAATTACAATCAATGATCCATCCGATTATGTATATGACGGAAAGGAACATAAGTGGAGTCCGACAGTCAAAGATGCTGACGATAAGGCGCTGACAGAAGGAAGAGATTACACAGTAAGTTATAAGTATGGTACAGAAGACAAGAACTTCAAAGATGTCCAGACAATTACGGTAACGATTACCGGACAGGGCAACTATAAAGGAACTGTAACAAAGACTTACAAGATTACAAAACGTAAAGTAAAATTAACTTCCGCAAGTGATCAGAAGGTATATGACGGACAGCCTCTTACAAATAAAAATGTAACAGCAAGCACAGGCAAGAATGAGGGATTTGTAAATGGCGAGGGTGCAACATATGATGTAACCGGAAGTCAGACAACTGTCGGAAGCAGCGCAAACAAATTTACTTATACGTTAAATGCAAACACAAAAGCAGCGAACTATGAGATTACAACAGAAGAAGGTATACTGACTGTAATAAGTGATGACAAAGAAGTTGTTGTTCAGATCAAAGGTAATACAAAGACTGCGAAATACGATGGAACAGCCAAGACAGTAAATGGTTATGAGATTGTAAGTATCAGCAACAGTCTCTACAGAGTGAGCGATATTCACTTTGCAAAAGCGACAGCGGAAGTAACAAAGACAAATGCAGGCAAGTACCCGATGGGACTTACCGCAGCAGATTTCTCTAATGTAAATGACAATTTCAGCAAAGTAACATTCGTAGTTACAGACGGAAAGCTTACAATTACAAAGAGAGATGTAACATTGACATCTGCAACAGATAAGAAAGTTTACGACGGAACTGCACTGACAAATGACGAAGTGACAGTAAGCGGTGACGGATTTGCAGCAGGTGAAGGAGCAACATATGACGTAACCGGAAGCCAGACAAAAGTCGGAAGCAGCAAGAACAACTTCACGATCAAGAAGCTGACCGGTAACGAAGATAACTACAACTTTACAAAAGTACCTGGTACATTAACTGTTACAGAACAGAGCATTACACCGGGACCGGATCCGGAAAATCCAGATCCATCTTACAAAGGTATCACTGTAGATGATCCATCTGATCATGTATATGACGGAAAGAATCATAAATGGAACCCGACAGTAAAAGGTGCAGATGGAAAAGCTCTGACAGATGGAACGGATTACGAAGTAAGTTACGACAAAGATAATTTCAAAGACGTGACGACAATTACAGTAACCATTACCGGAAAAGGCGATTATAAAGGAACGATCACGAAGAAATATCAGATCACACCGAGACCGGTAACATTGACATCTGCAACAGACAGCAAAGCGTACGATGGCGATCCGCTGACAAATAAGAAAGTTACAGAGAGCAAGGGTACAGATGAAGGATTTGTGGAAGGTGAAGGCGCATCTTATGATGTAACCGGAAGCCAGACAGAAGTAGGTACAAGTGATAACACATTTACTTACACTCTGAACACAAATACAAAGAAAGAAAACTACACCATCACAAAGGTAGAAGGAAAACTGACAGTAACACCGGATGAGAATACAGTAGTTGTAACGATTGTTGGTAATACAGTTTCCGATACTTACGATGGAACAGAGAAAACCGCAGCAGGATATAAGGTTACAGATATTAGTAATACAAATAAGAAGAAATATACAGAAGCCGATATTCAGTTCAGCGGAAAAGCCGAAGTGAAGAAGACAGACGCCGGATCTTACGAGATGGGTCTTAAGGAAACAGACTTCACAAATGGCAATAAGAACTTTAAAAATGTAAAATTTGTAGTGAAAGACGGAAAACTTGATATCGCGAAGAGAGAAGTTACAATGACTTCTGCATCCGATAAGAAAGTTTACGACGGCAAGGCACTGACAAATAAAAATGTAACAGATGAAGGATTTGTGGAAGGTGAAGGCGCATCTTATGATGTAACCGGAACTCAGACTGCAGTCGGAAGCAGCAAGAACAAGTTCGACTATAAACTGAACGATGGAACAAAAGCCGGCAACTACACGATCACGAAAGTAGAAGGAACTCTGATAGTAACACCACAGAGCATTACACCAGATCCGGATCCGGAAAATCCAGATTCTTACAAAGGCATTACGATCAATGATCCATCCGATCACATTTACGATGGCGAAGCACACAAATGGGCGCCGGAAGTAAAAGACAAAGATGGAAATGTCTTGAAAGAAGGAACCGATTACGAAGTAAGTTATGACAAAGATAACTTTACGAATGTATCAACAATTAAAGTAACAATCAAAGGAAAAGGTAACTACACAGGAACGGTTACAAAAGAGTACAAGATCACACCTAGACCAGTAACACTGACATCAGCAGATGCGAAGAAAGTCTATGACGGTAAAGCATTAACGAAGGAAGAAGTTGTTGCAAGCAGAGGTGAGAACGAAGGATTCGTTGGAAACGACGGAGCAGACTACAATGTAACCGGAACACAGACCGTTGTGGGAACAAGCAAGAACACATTTGGTTATACACTTAAGAGTGGAACACTTGCAAAGAATTATGCGATCACAAAGGTAGAAGGAACTCTGGAAGTAACACCGGTAACAGACAAAGTTACAGTAACTATCCAGGAGAACAGCGGTAAGTTCACTTATGACGGAACAGAGAAGACCGTAAAAGGATATGAAGTAGAAAGCATCAGCAATAAATTGTACTCTGAAAATGATTTCTCATTCAGTGGTAAGGATACAGTGAAGGGAACAGATGCCGGAACTTATGATATGGAACTTACAGCAAAAGATTTTGCTAACAACAATGCAAACTTCAGCAATGTCGAATTTATCATCAAAGACGGCACACTGAAGATCGACAAGAAAGATGTCACCCTGACTTCTGCATCCGCAACAAAGATGTATGACGGTAAGGCACTGACAAAAGATGAAGTAACAGCAGAAGGCTTTGTTGGAAACGACGGAGCAACATACAACGTAACCGGAAGTCAGACAGAAGTAGGTAAGAGTGATAACACATTTACATACGAACTGAAGAAAGGAACAAATCCGGATAACTACAATATTAAGACTGTAAATGGTGAACTCGAAGTAACACCATCTGACCAGAAAGTTGTAGTTACGATCAAAGAAAACAGTGGAAAAGAGACATACGACGGAACAGAGAAGACCGTAACCGGTTACACTGTTGAAAATATCAGCAGCAAACTTCCGTATGCAGAGAAAGACTTCGAGTTTAACGGCGATGCAACTGTGAAGGGAACAAACGCCGGAACTTATAACATGGAGTTGAAACCGGGAGATTTCAAGAACATTAACAAGAACTTCAGTAATGTATCTTTCGAGATCATCGACGGAACACTGACGATCGACAAACGTGACGTTACACTGACAAGTACAAGTGACAGCAAAGCATATGACGGAACAGCACTGGAAAATAAAAATGTAACAGCAGAAGGCTTTGTTGGAAATGACGGAGCAACATACAACGTAACCGGAAGCCAGACAGAAGTAGGTTCAAGTGATAACACATTTACATACGAACTGAACAAAGGTACAAACAAAGACAACTACAACATCAAGACTGTAAACGGTAAACTGACCGTAACAGAAAATGCAGATGAAGTAGTCGTAACAATTACAGAGAAGAGTGGCACTGCTAAATACGATGGTAAAGAACATACTGTAAAAGGCTATGATGTAACAAATATCAGCAACAAGCTTTACACAAAGAAAGACTTTACATTCAGCGGAGACGCAACAGTCAAAGGAACAAATGCCGGAACTTACAATATGGAAGTGAAAGCAGGCGACTTCAAGAATACGAATAAGAACTTCAGCAAAGTGAAATTCGTCATTGTAGATGGAACATTAACCATCGAAAAACGTACAGTGATCATGACAAGTGCATCCCAGAATAAAGTATATGATGGTAAAGCACTGACAAACAAGAAAGTAACTGTAAGCGGAGAAGGATTTGCGAAGGGTGAAGGAGCTACATACAATGTAACCGGAACACGGACCAATACCGGAACCAGCAAGAATACATTTACTTACACATTGAAGAATGGAACAAAAGCAGCAAACTACAACATTAAGAAGGTAGAAGGTAAGCTGACAATTACAGCGGCACCGGTAACACCACCGAATACGCAGAATACGCCGGCAAACCCGACACCACAGAACAAAAATGTTGTTCAGAGAGTTGTAACTTCTGTAAGAAACGTACCTTCAAGAATCGCAAGAGCAGTACAGGAAACAGGCGCGAAGGTTCGTGAGTTAGTAAATGCAGGCGATAACAATGTACCACTTGGAAACCAGAAATTGGATGACCATAAGTGTTGTGTACTCCATTTCCTGATTATGTTGTTAACAGCAATCCTGTATGGATTCTTTACACATAACCTGAAAAAACGTCAGAAGAAGTTATTCGAAGTGAGAGAGGAACTTGATACCGAACTTGCAAAGAGAGGACTTCCAACGACGAAAGAGCAGAAGCAACAGTAGAAAATGTAGCAGGAAAAGGAGGTAAAACATATGCGTTATTATGAATTTGTGCATAACTTAGGAATACATTCCTGGGATATACCGGCACTGATCGTTGCAGTTATACTGGTTGTCATGATCCTGGTACATCACCGGAATCAGAAGAAACGATTAAATGACTTTGAGGATGACCTGGATCAGAAGATCCAGGAAATCCGCGAAGAGATGGCAGAAAACCAGCCGGAAATGGCAGCAGGTGAAACTGTACAGGCAGGAGAAGCAGTTCAGGCAAATGGAACTGCCAAAGTATAAAAAGGAGGTAAGCAGATGAGATATATTATCGAACATACAAAGCTCGGCTTTGACTGGCTCGACCTCCTGGCACTGATCATTCTGCTTGTAGTAGTGATCGTGTGGGCGGTAAGACGCCATAATTTAAAAAGCGAACAGAAAGATCTGGAAGATCAGTTGTCTGACTTGTATGCAGATGATTCTCTGGACGTAGAAGAAGCGAATGGAGAGGAAGCTGACAGTTCTGACGCAGATTAGGCAGAGAGACTGGGTCAAAGAAAAACTGCTCAGATGAGAAATGATTAAATTGTAAGTAGACATGTCTGAGTGAGTAAAGTGAAAAAAGAGGCGTTGTTTTTGTGGCGGGAGATCCGCTGCAGAGCAGCGCTTTTTTTGATTATAGCATCCGAAGGAAGATGTCAGTAATAATTCGGCAAATTATGGTGATGGAGGCAGCTTGATATCCCTGATAGAAAGTGTTGGAGAAGAGGGGATATAGTGAAATATCCCTAAGCGGCTGGTAAGCCAGAAGGAGATACGGGAGAGTATCCCCGATAAGTTAAAAGAGATGTAAGGGATACAAAACATTTGCTTGTTGAATCTCTTTATAGGTAATAGAAGACAGAAGGGATACGCAAAAGCAAGTGTAAGTATCCCAAGAGAAGTAGAAAAGCTATAAAGGGATACATGGAGATATCCCAAAGTGAGTCAATGAGTCAGAAGGAGATACAGACGGGTATCCCCAAGCAAGCTAATGAGCCAGAAGGAGATACAGACGGGTATCCCCAAGCAAGCTAATGAGCCAGAAGGAGATACAGACGGGTATCCCCAAGCAAGCTAAAAGAGATATGAGGGATATCGCCCATCGATCTGCCGTATCCCTGGATGATTAATAGAGGGCAGAAAGGATATGTAAAAGCAAGTAAAAGTATCCCCAAATGGGTATTGGAAAGCAGAAGAAGATAAAAGAAAAATTCTTTGCCTATCTTAGCCTTAGTGAGTTAAAATAACAGTATACAATACTTGCAGAGAGAAACTGCAGATACAGAAGGTAAGCTGAAAAACAAGCAAGAAAGCTTACATGAGAAAGAACAGGAAAGAGCTTGCTAAAGAACAGGAGGAGAAAAATGGCTAATAATTTCAATTATTATTCACCGACGGAAGTTGTATTCGGAAAGGGGACACATGCACAGACAGGCGCATACGTGAAGAAATATGGCGGAACAAAGCTTCTGATCGTGTATGGAAGTGACCGGGTGTTGAAAAATGGGGTGATGGATGCGGTTACGGAATCTGTAAAGACAGAAGGAATTACATATGAACTGCTTGGTGGTGTTGTGCCGAATCCACATTTGTCAAAAGTATATGAAGGAATCGAGCTCGGCAAGAAAATGGAAGCGGATTTTGTACTGGCAGTCGGTGGAGGATCTGTCATAGATACTGTGAAAGCGATTTCCTATGGACTGGCGGAGCCAGAAGAAGATGTGTGGACCTTATTTGCACATACAAGAACAGCAAAGAAATTCTTGCCTGTAGCGTCCGTTTTAACGATTGCGGCAGCAGGAAGCGAGACAAGTAACAGCTGCGTTATTACAAAGGCAGATACGAAGGATAAGAGGGCTTATGACGATGATATCAGTCGCCCGAAGTTTGCAATTATGAATCCAGAGCTTACCATGTCCCTGCCAGACTATCAAACAGAGTGTGGCTGCGCAGATATCATGATGCATACCATGGAGCGTTATTTTACAAATGGCGGAAATATGGAGCTGACAGACGCTATCGCGGAGGGCTTACTGCGCACCGTCATGACATATGCAAAGATCTTGCATACGGACCCGGAAAATTACGAAGCGAGAGCAGAAGTAATGTGGGCCGGTTCACTGGCACATAACAATCTGACCGGTTGTGGCAATGATGGTGGAGATTTTGCAACCCATATGCTGGAACATGAGATGGGCGGAATGTTTGATGTGACACACGGCGCCGGTCTTGCAGCAATCTGGTCAAGCTGGGCAAGATATGTATGCAAAGACGCGCTTCCAAGATTCGAACGCTATGCAAGAAACGTAATGGGCGTGACCGGAGAAGGTACAGACGAAGAGATCGCTGAAAAAGGAATCCAGGCAATGGAATCATTTTACCATGAGATCAATATGCCGACAAATATGCAAGAACTTGGAATCAAGCCTACAGATGCCCAAATGCGAGAAATGGCAAAAAGATGTGCCACAGCATGTGGCGGAAGCCAGGGATCTGCAAAAGTATTACACGAGGAAGATATGTACGAAATTTACAAGTTATCCCAATAATGTGGATAACTTCGTGGAAAAACGGGGGATAATCTGTGGAAACCATGTGGAAAATAAAGAGGGGACGGGGCATTTTTAGAAAGTGCCAGGTGCAAATTAAAAAGGGGACGGGGATTTTCTAGAAAATCCCTGTCCCCTTTTTAATTTAAATCGCAAGCTTCAGAATCTCAACAAACTCTTTCACATGCAGCGGTACGTAATGTCCTACCGGAGCGGTGTCATTGTGTGTAGCTCTGTTAGCCATTTCTTCGAAGTGTGCATCGTCGATTTCCATCTCTGTGAGGGAAGTACGAAGATTCAGTGACTGGAAGAATTCTTTTAACTTATCAGCTAAGATGTAAGCAAGTTCTTTTTCGGTGTAGTTGTATGGATCAGCATTGAATACACGAACAGCAAGCTGGGCAAGTTTGTAAGGCTTAACTTCAGCCATGTATTTGCACCATGCTATGAGAATTACTGCCATTCCTTCGCCGTGTGTAATACCATACTGGGCGCTGAGCTCGTGCTCGATTCTGTGTGAACCCCAGTCAGCGGCACGTCCTGTATCCAGAATTCCGTTGTGAGCAACAGATGCAAGCCACTGGATCTCGGCACGGGCATCATAGTTTGCAGGATCTTTCATCAGACGTTTGGCATTGATCATTGCTGCCTGAACAGCACCTTCGATCATGTAGTCAGTTGTATCGGTGTGAGCAACATCAGAGAAATATCTCTCTAACAGGTGGGAGAGGATATCAGCACATCCGCAGGATGTCTGGTATGCCGGAAGTCCCATGGTATATTTTGGGTTCATGATCGCAAATTTCGGAATGATCATGTCATCTTCGAATCCTAATTTCATCAGTCCGTTAGAAACGATAGCTGCATTGGATGTCTCAGATCCACTTGCCGGAAGAGTTGTGATAGCGCCAACCGGAACTGCTGTTTCCGGTGTTGCTGATCCATCAAAGAAATCCCAAACATCTCCATCGTAAGGAATACCAAGTGCGATGGATTTTGCTGTATCTACAGAACTTCCGCCGCCTGCAGCGAGTACGAAGTCTGTCTTGTGCTCTTTACAAACTTTAACAAGGTCACGGATCAGTTCGATCTTCGGGTTCGGAACAACTTCCCCACATTCCTGGAAATCGATTCCAAGTTTATCGCAGGCATCTTTGATCACATCCCAGATACCAAGTGTTTTGATGAAATCTCCGCTGTAAACAAACATCAGAGAAGTAACTTTATATTCTTTTAAAAGATCGTACATATTATTTTCAGCTCCGTCACCGAAGAAGATGCGGGCCGGGTTTCTATAGTGAAAGTTTAACATTTGTATTGCCTCCTGAGGGTTCTATACCTGATTTGTAGTATTTAGCAATAACAAATGGGAATGTTGCATTGTTGCAATTTATCTTCCCATACATCGGATAGACGTTTATCTGTGATAATCATATCAATATCTTTCAAATCTGTGATCTTATATTCCGCAGTATCTGAAAATTTGGTATGGTCAGCGACCAGATAATGTTTACGTGATTGAGAGATGAAAGCTTTTCTTACCTGGCTTTCGTTCATATTGTTGTCGAGCAGACCGTGGGTTAAGTCGATGGCTGAGTTGCTGATAAAGCACTTATCTGCAATGTAATAGGATATCGCATCCGTAGTCTGATATCCTGTAAATGAATTGGAACGCTGACGGAATGTTCCGCCAAGTGCAATAAGCTTCAGGGCAGAAGATTGATTGCCAAATAAATTTATAATACGAAGAGAGTTAGTAATAATGGTCATTTTTTGATTCCGTTGTACAAGTTCCTTAGCAAGTGCCAGGCAGGTTGTACTGCAATCTAAAAAAATAGTATCTCCGTCTTTAATAAAGCGATCAATTGCACATGCTGCAAGTCGTTTTTTTTCCTGTGAGAAAAATGTTTCACGTAATTGTACGGGTGCACCTTTGTCATCTGCATCCGGCAGGAATGCTCCACCATGGATACGCTTCAGCTTGTTCTGCGCTTCCATTTCCTTTAAATCCCTTCGAATCGTTTCTTCACTACAATTCAGCTTCTGACTCATTGTGGAGATCAAGATGCTTCCATATGTATGAAGTTCCTCGTCCAGGTGTTTTTGTCTGTCAATCTTTAACATAACTCGTAAATCCTTTCAGTATTATTATAGGAAAAATATATAATATTATTGAATGCATGAATATAATACCAAAAAAACTCGCATTTTTCAACATTAAAATTGAAAAAAATTGGAACGAGTTGTGAAAATGACTATAAAAGTCAAGAAAATGCCAAAAAAAATAAAAAAAAGCAACAAAAATAGTGTTGACAAATGTGTAGCAATGTTGTAATTTGTTGTTATAGCAAAACAGACGAAGGAGGGTAGACGTAATAAAATGTGATTTTGAGAGGTATTTAGGAAAAATGACATTTTATGTTGAATGCAAGCGCACGACAACATGACACAGTATCAAAATTCAATTCAAGCGAACGTTATTATTAATGAAGAAACGGATACAAAACAAAAGACCACAAGATAATCCAGGAACTTCATTAAAAAAAGAAAATACATATAACGTTAAGAAAGGAAGAGTAAAATGGAAAACGCTAACAACAAGAAAGGAAGCTTTATGGGGTTATTACCTCTGGTAATATTCCTGGTAGTTTATTTCGCAATGGGCATCGGAACCGGCGATTTCGGTAACTTCCCATTAATGATCGGTATCTTTTTAGCATCCGGAATTTCATTATTTATGAAAAGCCCGGTAGCTGAGAAAAAATCATTTACAGAGAAAATGGTTATGTTCTGCAAAGGTGGCGGAGATGACACATTGATCCTGATGGTAATCATCTACATGCTGGCCGGAGCATTCTACGGAGTAGCAAGCGGAATGCACGCAACAGATACAGTAACAAACATCGGTATTTCAATTTTGCCGGCCAACATGATCCTTCCGGGATTATTCTTAATCGGTTGTATACTGAGTTTCTCAATGGGAACTTCAATGGGTACTGTAGCAGCCCTGATGCCAATCGGAATTGATATCGCATCTAAAACAGGCGTAAGCGTAGCACTTGTCAGCGGTATAGTAGTAGGTGGAGCAATGTTCGGTGATAACCTTTCCTTCATTTCTGATACAACAATCGCAGCGACAACAACACAGGGAATTGGAAACAAAGAAAAATTTAAAGCAAACATTTTCATGGTTGGACCTGCTGTTATCATTACAGTAGTAGCACTTGCATTGTATCCGATTGATGCAACTAAGATTTCCGCAGGCGGAGCAATCAACTTTGTGAACTTAGTTCCTTATATTTTAATCATTGTATTATCTCTGGCAGGAATGCATGCAGTAATGGCTATGACAATTTCCGTTATTTCCGGAATGGTTATCGGAGTTTTCCACGGAGATTTCTCATTTGTAAAATCATTCACGGTTGTACACGAAGGTATGAAGGGTATGCAGGACATGGCAGTTATCGCTATCTTCGTAGGTGGTCTTGTTGCAATCATGCAGTATCTGGGTGGTATCGACTGGTTACTGAACAAACTGGCTAAGGGAATGAAATCCAAAGTAGGTGCAGAACTTAGTATCGCAGCACTTGTAAGTTTAGTAGACGTAGCAACAACAAACAACACAATTTCAATCATCGCTGTTGGACCGATCGCAAAAGATATCTCAGAAGAGTTTGATATCGCTCCGGCAAGAACAGCCAGCATTCTTGACCTGTTCTCATCTGCATTCAATGGTTTAACACCATATGCAGGACAGTTACTGACAGCCGGTGCTATGGCTAAGATCGCTCCTGTAACTATTATGCCATATGTATGGTATGACATCCTCATGATCATTTTCGGTGTAATCTTTATTGTCATTGGATGGCCGAAATTCAAAGGAAAAGCTGCAAAAGCAAACTAAGAACAGAAATTAAAGACAGAAAGCAGGAATTTAAAAATGGATAAATATTCAAAGCATTTTTTGCTGAATGTTGATACAGCAAAAGAATATGCAGTAGAAAAAGTTGGATATTTTAAAGAAGACGAAAAATTAGAAGCAATCGAGATCGGTGATGGAAACATCAACTATGTATTTAAAGTCTGGAATCCGGAAACAGGAAAATCTCTGATCATCAAACAGGCAGATACCGTTCTTCGTTCATCAGGAAGACCGCTTGATATGCATCGTAATAAAATTGAAGCAGAGATTCTTGGCATTGAAGGAAAATTATCAGAAGGATTTGTTCCGGAAATTTACCTCTATGATGAGAACATGTATGCATTATCTATGGAAGATATTTCCGCTTATAAGAACCTTCGTACAGAGATGGCAGCAGGTAAGACTTTCCCGAAACTTGCAGATGATATTGCAACTTTTATGGCAGATACGCTGCTTCCAACAACAGATCTGATCATGAACAGAGCAGAGAAGAAAGAAAAAGTAAAATTATTTACAAACCCGGAACTTTGCGATATTTCAGAAGATCTGGTATTTACAGAGCCATACTATGATTACAAGGGACGTAACATCATCCTGGATCAGAACATGGATTTCGTAAAAGAAAAACTCTATGGAGATGAAGACCTGCATGCAGAGGTAGGACAGCTTCGTGATGACTTTATGAATCATGCACAGGCACTGATCCACGGAGATTTACATTCAGGCTCTATTTTCGTAAATCAAGAAGGAACAAAGGTAATCGATCCTGAATTTGCATTCTATGGACCAATGGGATATGATATCGGTAATGTAATCGGAAACCTGTTCTTTGCCTGGGCAAACAAATACTACACAGATTCTGAAAATACAGAATTCCTGACATGGATTGAGAAGACAATCGGAGAAGTTACAGATAAGTTCAAAGAGAAATTCTCAGCAAAATGGGATGCGCTTGTTGAATTCCCGCTGTACAAGACAGAAGGATTCAAGAAATATTACACAGACAAAGTAATGGCAGATTCCTTTGGATATGCCGGAACAGAAATCATCCGTCGTGTCGTTGGAGACTCAAAAGTAAAAGAAGTTACTTCTGTTACAAATGTTGACCAGAGAGTACCGATGGAGAGAGCTTTGATACAGATTGGTATTAAGCTGATCAAGGAAAGAAGAACTCTGAAAGACGGAGCAGCAATCAAAGCTGTGGGTAAAGAATATTTAAAATAAGTAAAGAAATCACTTTCCGGGCTGGTAAAACGGTCCGGAAAGTATCTATAAGAAAAGGAAGATGTATGATGGAAAGATGTGATCAGGATTTGGCATTCATGCTCCAGTATGAAAATGTAGCATGGTATGAGAATGGAAAAGTAAGAATATTAGACCGTAGAATTTATCCTACAGAGGTAAAATTTGTTGAGTGTACAACTTATAAAGAAGTTGCACAGGCAATCACAGATATGGTTACGCAGAGTGCAGGACCATATACAGCAGCTGGTATGGGAATGGCACTGGCAGCACACGAAGTAGAAGGAAAGACAGAAGAAGAGCAGATCAAGTTCTTAACACAGGCTTCTTATGATATTTCACATGCAAGGCCGACAACAGCAAACCGTATGGGAATTATCACAGAAGGCTGCTTAAAAGTTGCAAAAGAAGCACTTGCAGAAGGAAAAAGTGCAGTAGAAGCATGTTTCAACAGAACTGTTGATTCTCTGAACAGAAGATATACAACAATGGGTAAAGTCGGAGAGAACCTGGCAGCTCTGTTCCCGAAGAACGGAACAATCCTTACACAGTGCTTCGGTGAGACAATCATCGGAATGATGCTTCGTGCAGCAAGAAAGAACAACAACGATATTAAAATCTTCTGTGCAGAGACAAGACCGTATCTGCAGGGAGCTAGACTGACATCTACATGCTGTGCACAGATGGGATTCGATACAACAGTTATTACAGATAATATGGTAGCTTATTCTATGCAGCACAAAGGTATCGATCTCTTTACTTCAGCAGCAGATACGATCGCAAGAGATGGTCATATTGCTAACAAGATCGGTACTTTCCAGATTTCCATTCTGGCAAAATATTTCGGAATTCCATACTATGTAACAGGAATCCCGGATGAAGACAAAATGTACGGAAAAGATATCGTTATCGAGGAAAGAGATCCTGCACAGGTACTTTCTTACCGAGGTATCCCGAATACAATTCCGGAAGTAAAAGGAATCTATCCATCATTCGATATAGTACCGCCACATCTCATCAGTGGTGTTGTAACAGATAAAGGTGTCTATGTACCGTATCTGTTAAATGATTACTTCAAAGGTGAAGTGAAAGACTTCTACTAAAATTAAAACATTATAGCCGGGACTTTTGCCCCGACTTTAGATAAAGAAAAGAGGTAAGAACAATGGTTACATGTATGAATAAAGAAAGAAAATATGGCTCTGTTATTTCTAACGGAAAAGTTTCCGTAGACTGTGACAATCCAACAGAATATGGCGGAGACGGATATGTATTCGGACCACATGATTTCATCGAAGCCGGATATGCAGCATGTTTGGACGTATGCGCACGTAAGATTTGTGAAGCAGATGGAATTGAATTCAAAAAAGTTATTGTAACAGTAGCACTTGATTATCACGATGATAAAAAAACATATATCAGACATAAGATCGAAGTTACAGGAGTTCCGAAAGAAGTATCCGAAGATGTAGCGAAGAGAGCTTATGATGATTGCCTTGTGAAAAGTAATCTTTCTAAAGAACTTGTATTTGAACCACTTGGAGAATAGATTTAGTAGAAAATAGAAACGACAGCGAACAGGATAAGAGTAAAAAGGAGAGAATGATAAAATGAAATTATTAATCAGAGCACCTTTTATTGAAAGCGAAAGAAAAAGACTCGAAACTTATTTTGATGAGATCGTATATGATCCGTGGACAACTACCGGAGAGCGTTATTATGAAGATGAGATGCTGGAAGTTCTAAAGAAAGAACAGCCGGACGCACTGATCACAGAGCTTGACCGTGTAACAGAAAAGGTATTAAACGGATATGACAAACTGATTTTCATCGGAGACTGTCGTGCAAATCCGGCAAATATTGATGTAGAAGCATGCAAGAAAGCAAATATACCGGTTCTCTGCACACCGGCAAGAAATGCACAGGCTGTAGCAGAGATGCTGTCAGGACTTCTTGTAAGCTATATGCGTAACCTGGTTCCGGCAGTACAGTGGATCAAAGATGGTAAATGGGTAGAAGGAACAACTCCTTACTACACATGGATGGGAAACGAGCTTTGCGGAAAGAAAGTCGGATTCGTCGGCTTTGGAGCAGTTGGAAAACATGCAGCTAAGATCCTTGAAGCATATGGTTGTGAGATTTCTTTCTATGATCCATTTGTAGATTTTGTAAAAGACAGCTACAAGAAATGTGAACTGGAAGAGATTTTCAAAAATTCAGATATCGTTTCTATTCATCTTCCGGTACTTGACAGTACTAAGGGAATGATCAATGCAGATTTATTTGCAAAGATGAAAGAAACAGCTATTTTCGTAAATACAGCAAGAAGTGCAGTTGTAGATGAGCCGGCCCTGATGGAAGTACTAAGAAATAAGAAGATACGCGGAGCAATCCTGGATGTTTTGGAAGTTGAACCTCCGACAGAGGAAGCACTGGAGATCGCAAGACTGGACAATGTACTTCTGACACCACATATCTGCGGTGCAACTTATGAAGTAACAGATCATCAGTCAAGAATTCTGGCTGACCGCATCGATGCATGGATGAAGGAAAATAAATAATTTAATTCAGTTAAATAAGGAGAAAAGCAGATGGAAACAAATTATCTGGTTGTAGATATGGGAACCGGAAATTCCAGAATAGGACTTGTCAGTGCCGATGGAACCATCTGGGGAATTCGAAATTACGAAAATCAATATTACAAAGATAAACAGTATGAAGATGCACAGTATTTTCTCCCGGAAGAATGGGAACAGAATCTTTTAGGCGGCTGTAAAGAGTTGCTGGAGGAGTTTCCGGATCATCCGGTACGTGCGATCACTTCATCCGGAGCCCGGGAAAGTATTGTCCTTTATAATAAAGAAGGAAAGGCTTATCTGGGACTTCCGAATATTGATAACAGAGGCCGTGCATGGATGGCAGAGATTGAAGACTGCACATTCATTTATGAAAAGACCGGTCGCTGGGTAACAGAAGACTTCCCGGCAGCAAAGCTGATGGGATACCGCAAAAAATACCCGGAAGAGTTCGAGAGTATTGCAAAAATCACAAGTTTAAGCGAGTGGATCGGGGAAATGTTCACAGGCAAACTGGTTATCGAACCATCACAGGCATGCGAGACACAGCTCTTTGACATTGAAGAAAAAGACTGGTCCGAAAGACTCTGTAAAGACTATGGAATTTCCATGGACATTCTGCCGGAGATTGCCAAAGCCGGAGACAGCCTTGGCACGATTAAGAAAGAAATGGCAGATGAGCTGGGAATCAGCAACGATGCAGAATTCATCGTCGGCGGAGCTGATACACAGATTGCGCTGAAGAGTGTTGGAATGGGTGTCGGAGATGTTGCGGTAGTATCCGGAACAACTTCGCCGGTTGCAACAATCACAGATTATAAATATTATGACAAACAGGAGCGCTGCTGGACAGATTCCAACCTTGGCGGGGATACTTACCAGGTTGAGACAAACCCGGGCGTTACCGGACTGAACTATCAGAAGATGAAAGCTTTTCTCTTTCCGGATACTTCTTATGAGGAGTTGGAAGAAGAGATGGCAAAACAGACCGAGTATTTATGTACCGCATCTTTCTCATCCTTATATTTCTCGGAGAAACGTTCTCTGAAAAAGGGTGGATTTGTCATGAAAGCACCATTTGACGCAACGATGAAACCAATCCATCTGATCTGGGCAGTCGTAGCTGATATTGCATGTTCTATCTATGTACAGTACAGAAGTCTGTGCGAGATGACAGGACATGAGAAAGAATACATTTTAGGATGTGCAGGTGGTTTCCAGTCGAAGATGTTATGCCAGCATTTGGCAGATCTGACAGGAAAGAAACTGATCATCCGGGACGGATTCAGCCAAGCATCTATCAATGGCTGCTTAAGAATCTGTAATGCATATTACGGAATTGAATCCGAAAAAGAGACAGAGCAGGCAGAAACGATTTACACACCAAAAGAGGACAGCCTGATTCTGGAATATTACAAAGAATGGTTGAAAAACCGTCAGATGTTAAATCCTTAAGGGAGTTAGCATAGATTATGAAAAAGAAACAGAAATTAATGAAGAAAGAGGGAAAAACAATGTTAATGCAGGAAGAAAGAGAACAGATTGTAGAATATGGCAAAAAGATGAGCGCTGACAGACTGACATCCGGAACAAGCGGAAATATCAGTATTTATAACGCAGAAAAAGGTTACATGGCTATCAGCCCTTCAGGAATCGGATACTTCGATGTAAAACCGGAAGATGTAGTTATCATGGACCTGGATGCTAATATCGTAGATGGAGACAAGAAACCATCAAGCGAGTGGGCACTTCATACAGCAATGTACAAAACAAAACCAGAATGTAGAGCCGTTGTTCATACACACTCTATGTACTGTACAGTATTTGCAACACTTCGTCAGCCACTGAGAGCAGCTCACTATGTAATCGCAGATGCCGGTGTAGATGAAGTACCATGTGCTCCGTATTGCACATACGGAACACCGGAGCTTGCGAAAGCAGCTTCTGATACAATCGGTGACAGCAACGCAGTTCTGCTTGCTAACCACGGTATGCTCGCTTGCGGCGGAAGCTTAAAGAGCGCTTATTCTCTGGCATGTGGAATGGAATTCTGTGCTGAGTTAGAGTACCGTACAAAGACAATCGGTGGTCCTGTATATCTGTCTAAAGAAGAAATGGCAGAAGTACTGGAAAGCTTTAAGAGCTACGGACAGCCGAAAAAGAAAAACTAATTTATCCGACAATTCACATTTTAAAATAATATAAATAACCCTCCATTCCCTTAATATACATTGTATAATAGAGAAGGGAACCCTTTAAATAAAAGAGCCACCGCGAAAGCGATGGCTCTTGCCCTTTTTGCGAGTGCTTTTCGGTGAAATGGGGACAGGGCCTTTTGAAATGGGGACAGGGCCTTTTGAAATGGGGACGGGGCTTTTGAAATGGGGACAGGGGCTTTTTGAAATGGGGACGGGGCTTTTCTCAAAAAGCCCCGTCCCCAGAAGCTGCCAGCGGCAAGGTTTGAGAAGTGAGAAAAGTGTGGTATAATGAACAAAACTGTCGAAAATCTGATTTGGACGCATACGGGGAACGGCAGAAAACAGTAAACGAAAGTAAGGGCAATATATGTTTAATAGGAAAAAAATAGGAAGAAGATGTCTGGCAACGCTTCTTGCACTGTCTTTATGCCTGGGACCGGTGGTGCAGGCAAATGCAGCGAGAACAAACGGCCAGGTAACTGCAAAAACTACAGCCGCGAAAAAGACCGGAAAAAAACGCAAAACAAAAAAGAAGCTGACACCGGAACAGCAGCGGGAAAAAGAATTAAAGAAAGTCTATAAGATGAAGATCCAGTCGAACCAGATCAAGGGCTGGCCGAAAGGACCGGGGACTTACGGAGAGTCCGGAATTGTGATGGATGCCGGTACAGGTGCGATTCTGTATGCAAAAAACATTGACACACACGAATATCCGGCGAGTATCACAAAGGTGCTGACAGCATTGGTTGCACTGGAGAATGGCAAGATGGATGATCCGGTTATATTTACAAAAGACTGCGTGTCATTTATTCAACCGGGCGATTCCTCCATCGGGCTGAAAAAAGGGAATAAGATCACGCTGGAACAGGCGTTGTATGCGACACTTCTTGCATCGGCAAATGAAGCTGCGTACGCAGTCGGGGCAAATGTCGGTAAAAATGCCGGACATGATTACAACTGGTTTGTGCAGCAGATGAATGTAAGATGCAAAGAACTGGGTGGAAATAATTCTCATTTTGCAAATACGAATGGTCTGCATGATCCGAATCATTATACGTGCGCCAGAGATATGGCACTGATTGGAAGAGAGCTGTTCAAACATCCGGAATTTTTCAAGATTGTACAGACACTGAATTACACAATTCCAAAATCAAAGACGGTAGAGAAACACGAATTTTACCAGAAGCATAAGATGTTATGGCCGGGTGGCTCTTATTATTATAAATATGCAGTCGGCGGAAAGACCGGATTTACATCAGATGCACTGGCAACATTGATCACGATGGCAAAAAAAGGCGATACGAAACTCGTCTGTGTTGTGATGCGTACACACGGAAGAAATATTTTCCCGGATACGAGACATTTATTCGATTATGCATTTAAGAATTTCAAAAAGACGTCGGTTTCCGGCAATGAGACATCAAAAGATGTCGGGGAGATCCTTGCCGATGAGAACAGCGGTTATGTCATGCTGCCAAAAGGGGTAAAATTTTCAGATCTGAAGATGAAGATGGAAGTAGACAAGAGCATGCCGTCCGAAGCAACATTGACTTATACTTATAGAGGCAATCTTGTCGGAAGTGCAAGAGCGAAGCTGAGCCAGTCTTATCTGGATGCACACAAGGCAAAAGTTGAGCCAAAATCATTTGTGAAAAATCAGAGTAAAGTTACAAAACCTGGCAAAACTGAGAGGATGATTAAAAATAAAGTCAAAAAAATCCTTCCGGAGAAAATCTGGAAGCAGCTTGCAGCCAAATATCAGCAATACGGAAAAACGAAGAGTTATGAACTCGCCGGGCTGGTGGCTGTTCTGTTCGTGCTGATTCTGCTGTTTATTGCGCGTTTGATTAAGATGCGACGGTTTAAGAAGAAGCAGAAGAGGAAACGATAAGGGAAAATAGAACACGCGCACATAAAAGAGCAGTCCTAAGGCTGCTCTTTTATAGCAAAATCGTTCTTGCTTGATCCAGTTTTACTTTCGGTTATAGACAAGTACATAACTGCACATAATAAATACTAATACCTGAAATTAAAAAATGTAATATTTATATTGACTTTTGAATCCGTGAACGTTAAAATAAAATCAATCAGTGATTAGAAAATTCGGATAAATCGGATAAATCAGAAAAAACTGTAATTATCTACAAAAAATACTGATTAGAAAGAAAAATTAGAATACACACGGAAGTTTTACGGTTGCGAAAGAAACAGGTGGTAGGAAAGAAATTAGAGCTTCTGACGAGTGTAGTATTCGGACGGAGGTTTAATTATGGAACAGAAACAAGAAAAGTTTAGTACCATAGGTTACATTGCAGCCGCTTTAGGTATGTGTATTGGTACAGGAAATGTCTGGCGATTTCCACGAGTATGTGCGGCGAATGGTGGAGGAGCATTTATTTTAGCCTGGACGATCGCAATGCTGATTTTTGCAGTACCGCTTCTCTCAACGGAGATGGCAATTGGTAAGAAGACCCGGCTTGGATGTATCGGTTCTTTCCGTAATGTTGCTGGAAAGAAATATACATGGATGGGATTTTTCGTGGCAGCAGTTTGTTTTTTCCTGATGAGTTATTATTGTGTACTTCAGGGATATTGTATGAAATATGCGGTAAATTCAGTTGCCACATTTAAAGCGAATCTGACAACCGAGACTACATCAGCAATGTGGACAGCATTTACAGATTCTAAATGGCAGGTTATTTTATTCCACGCAATCGGATTTGCAGTTGCATGTTTTATCGTTTATCAGGGAATTGCCGGTGGTATCGAGCGATTTTGTAAAGTAGCGATCCCGTCATTATTTGTCATTCTTGTCGGACTTGCAATTTACGCAGTTACATTAAATGGAGCAAGTCAGGGACTGCAGTATCTTTTTACAATTAAGAAAGAATATCTTCTCAGTCCGAATACATGGATCCAGGCTTTTATTCAGGCAGCATGGAGTACCGGCGCCGGTTGGGGATTCATTATTACATATGCAAACTATGTTGGAAAAGATGAAGACGTTCCGACAAGCTGTCTGATCATGGGACTTGGTGATAACCTTGGAGCCATCCTTTCAGCACTTGTAGTAATTCCTGCAATCTGTGCACTTTCTGCAACACCGGAAGCAGCAAATGAGGCACTTAGCCAGGGTAACTTCGGACTTACATTTATTTATATTTATCAGTTATTTACAACAATTCCGGGTGGAAGATTTATTTCATTTATTTTCTTCGGACTGCTTGCAATTGCAGCTATTACATCACTGTTCTCAATGATCGAGGTCGGTGTCAAATGTGTAGTTGACCTTGGCGTATCCCGTAAGAAAGCAGTTGTTGGTGTTTGTTTTGCAGGATTCCTTGTAGGATGTTTCTCATGCTGGTCATTAATCAACATCGATAATCAGGACTGGGTATGGGGAATTGGACTTTTAGTAAGTGGTGCATTTATTGCAGTGCTTGCATGGAAATATGGAGTAGAAAAATTGCGTACAGAAGAAGTCAATGCAAAAGGCGCAGACGTACATTTACCAAAAGCATACTATACTGCATGTATGTATATTATTCCTGTTTTAGTAGTAGGAATGGTTGGTTACTGGCTTCTTCAGACAAAAGAATGGTTCCCGAATACATGGCTGAATCCATTTATTATACAGGATAATACGGGAACAGTATTACTTCAGTTTGCAGTTGTTATTGTTGTAGGTATTGCACTTTCCAAATTCTTCAATAGTAAAACTGCAAAAGGCGAGATGAAAGAAGACGAGATCGCAAAATAATAGAAAGAAGGTATGTGTTATGACGATGGATGCAATTATTATGATGGTAATTACAATTGTAGGATATGTTGGTGGATTTGTTTACTTTCTTTCAAGAGTGTTTAAAAAAGAAAGAATGAAAGCGAAAGAGCAGAGTAAATAAGTGTTTATAAAATAAGAGCGGTGCACATATGAGTGTATCGCTTCTTTTTTCGAATAAAACCTATTGACATAGTAGGTTTATAGTGATAGTATACTTTACATGAAGAAGAGATGAGGAGATGAACAAGATGATCAGAAACTGTAGTGCAGTGAGAAAACACTGGCGAATGTTAGTTTATCAATTGTGCTGTGTGGCAAGGTGTTGCAGCCGATGTTGCTGCCCACAGTTTTAAGATGAAGTATCATCGCATATTTTATACAGGAAGATGCCATAAAACCATTCGTGTGCAAGCATATCATAGTTTTAGGCTTTTGCCCCTGGCATCATAGAAGAAAAACGTAGAACCGTTACAGATAAATAGAAAGAGGGATTTAAAATGGCAAATATTTATAAAGGAACATTAGGATTAATTGGAAACACACCACTTGTAGAAGTAGCAAATATTGAGAAAGAATTAGGTTTGGAAGCAAAAGTACTTGTAAAATTAGAGTATTTCAACCCGGCAGGAAGTGTAAAAGACAGAATCGCAAAGGCAATGATCGAAGATGCAGAGAGCAAAGGACAGTTAAAGGAAGGTTCTGTGATTATTGAGCCAACATCTGGTAATACAGGAATCGGACTTGCATCCATCGCAGCAGCCAAAGGATATCGTATTATTCTTACAATGCCTGAGACAATGAGCGTTGAGAGAAGAAATATTCTGAAAGCATACGGTGCAGAGTTAGTGCTGACAGAGGGCGCGAAAGGAATGAAAGGAGCAATTGCCAAGGCCGAAGAGCTTGCAAAAGAGATTCCGAACAGCTTCATTCCGGGACAGTTTGTAAATCCTGCAAACCCTGCTGTGCACAAAGCAACAACAGGACCGGAGATCTGGAAAGATACAGATGGTGAAGTTGACATCTTTATCGCAGGTGTCGGAACCGGTGGAACACTGACAGGAACCGGTGAATACCTGAAAGAGCAGAAACCGGATGTGAAGATCGTAGCATTAGAGCCAGCTTCTTCACCGGTATTATCTGAAGGAAAGAGCGGAGCACATAAGATTCAGGGAATCGGTGCCGGATTTGTACCGGACGTACTCAATACATCTGTATACGATGAGATTTATAAAGCAGAAAATGAAGATGCATTTGCAGCAGCAAAACTGCTTGCCAAGAAAGAAGGCGTACTGGTAGGTATTTCTTCAGGAGCAGCACTTCATGCAGCAATCGAATATGCGAAGAAACCAGAGAATAAAGGCAAGACAATCGTAGCATTACTGCCAGATACAGGTGACAGATATTATTCAACACCATTATTTACAGAGTAAATAACCTGCGAAGTGAGTAAAACATTTGCTGAGCGGAAATGCCTGTAAAAGTGAGTAAAACATTCGCCGGACAGGCATAATCATAAAGTAGATACCATGAGTAGAAATACAGAGTAAGCCTAAAATGTTTACTCTGTATTTTGCCAGTTAAAAATAAAAGATAAAGGATTGGGGTAATATGAAATTTTCGAAAAGAAGCCGCTATGGCATACAGGCGTTAATAGATCTGGGGATATATGCAAAAACGGAATGTGTACAGTTAAAGGATGTGTCGGAGAGGAATGATATTTCCGTCAAATATTTGGAGCAGATATTTACTGCGCTCAGAAAAGCAGGATTTGTAAAAAGTATCAAAGGTCCACAGGGCGGATATCTGCTTGGAAAATTACCGGAGGAAATTCGCATATCTGATGTAGTTGAAGCGATGGACGGAAGCTATGAACTGGATGAAGAAGTGTCTGAACTGCCGACTGCACAGGTGATTCAGAGATGTATTATCAATCCGGTCAATGAGCAGACCAATCAACTGCTGCAGGGACTGACCTTAAAAGAATTAGTGGAAAAGACAGAAGAGATTACTGCGTATTCAGCGGAGATGTACTATATATAAACACCAGAGTAACTATTCAGGACTCCATAGAATAAGAAAAGATGATATGTCATGCTTGTATGTAAATAGCATCTTTTCTTATTCGAAAGGTGACTCGAATAGAGTCACCGCCCCGATATGAGCAAAATGAGCTGCGAAGCAGCGAAAGAGCACGTAGTGACGTGCGGATTTGCGAATATAGCGGTGGAGTCCAGAATAAAAATGGCTTAGTGACTTGCCACAATATGGGGATAAAAGCAGGGTGTAGCCCTGCGATATCCGAATATTGTGCAGGATTGTGGAAGTGCATAGCACGGAGCAATCCGTAAGGTGTTTATATATAGGAAACAGAAAAATAGAGTCACCGCCCCGATATGAGCAAAATGAGCTGCGAAGCAGCGAAAGAGCACGTAGTGACGTGCGGATTTGCGAATATAGCGGTGGAGTCCAGAATAAAAATGGCTTAGTGACTTGCCACAATATGAGGATAAAAGATTATGACATTAACACAACTTCATTATATTATTACAATTGCACAGACTAAATCCCTGAATAAAGCAGCGGAGCAGCTGTTTGTCTCTCAGCCGTCGCTGACCAGTGCGGTAAAAGAACTGGAGAAAGAGCTTGGAATTACATTATTTTACCGAAGCGGACGTGGAGTTACGCTGACGAATGACGGAATTGAATTTTTATTATATGCGAAGCAGATTTATGGACAATATGAAACAGTGATGGAAAAATACAGCGGTGGCGGCAGCTATAAGAAGAAATTTGGTGTCTCCACACAGCATTATTCTTTCGCCGTAAAAGCGTTTGTAGATATGGCAAAAGCTTATGATATGTCGCAGTATGAATTTGCAATCCGGGAGACGCAGACCAAAGAAGTCATTCAGGATGTCAGTACGATGAAGAGCGAAGTCGGCGTTCTCTATCTGTCAGATTTCAACCGTAAATCTATGACAAAATTATTTCACTCCGCGGGACTGGAATTTCATCATCTGACCATTTGCCAGGCATATGTATATTTGTGGAAAGGACATCCGCTGGCAAACGAAGAATCTATTTCTTTTGAGCAGCTTGGCAAATATCCGTGCCTTGCATTTGAACAGGGAGATGACAGTGCATTTTATCTTGCAGAAGAAATCCTGTCTACGAATGAATATCCGCAGATCATCAAGGCAAATGATCGTGCAACGATGCTGAATCTGATGATCGGATTGAATGGCTATACGCTGTGCTCCGGCATCATCTGTGAGGAACTGAATGGTGATGAGTACCGCGCAGTTCCATTTAAAGATGATGAAATGAACCCGAACAGTGAGATGGAGATCGGGTATGTCACAAGAAAAAACTCTATTTTAAGCCGCATGGGCGAGCATTATATAGAAGAGATTAAAAAGTATCTGCGGATTGAGTAGCCAGTCTGAATTGCTGTACTCCGGCGGAAGTCAGTGATGTTCCGCCGCGTCCTCTGGAACTTTTAATCCAGTTTTTTTCATGTAAATATTCAAAAGCTTTTTTTATCTCATGCTCAGTATAGTCATAATTTAGTTCTTTTAATATTTTCATCCGCCCCATTGGCTGTTGGTAGAGAAGAGACAGAATGCGCTGGCATAAAGTTTCTTCTCTGGAAAACAAATCGGAAAATTCCACAGAAGAATTGGAAATAGGTGAATCCTTTTGTGAATGTATGAGATCTGTCTGGGAGGTTGTAATTATTTTTTTGTTATATCCAGGTGGAAGATCATCCGGTGTTAAAGCTCTGGAACCCATGTATGCCATATATTCAATACAGTTTTGTAATTCGCGGATATTTCCCTTCCATGAATAAGACAGCAAAAGTTCCTGTAGCGCAGGCGTGATAGAATGATGGATTTTAAAACTTTTCAAAAAATGTTCGGACAATGGCAGGATATCATCGATACGTTCTCTGAGTGGCGGGATCACGAGTGTAAACATACTGATACGGTAATACAGATCCAGACGGAAGAGTCCCTGTTCGATCATGTCCGAAAGGTTTCGGTTTGTTGCTGTGATGATCCGCACATTGATCGGAATCGTCGTGCTGCTTCCGAGCTTTCGGATTTCCTGTTCCTGCAGAACACGAAGGAGCTTCGCTTGCAGAATGACAGGCATTTCGCCAATTTCGTCGAGAAATATGGTTCCGTTTTGCGCAAGTTCAAATAAGCCTTTTTTACCACCGCGTTTTGCACCGGTAAAGGCACCTTCTTCATAACCAAAAAGTTCACTTTCCAGTAATTCATTTGAAAGGGAGGCACAGTTGAGTGCGATAAACGGATGAGCACTGCGTGCAGAATACTGGTGCACAGACTGGGCGAACAGTTCTTTCCCGGTTCCGCTTTCTCCGTTGATAAGAATCGGAAAATCTGTAAGAGCCATTCGTTTGGCTCGTTGGATACAGTCTTTCATAACACTGCTTTTACAGATAATATCAGAAAACTGATATTTGGCAGCAGCATTTTTATGGATTGATTTTTTACGGATCTCATGTTCCAGAGATTCGATTTTTTTTGCATCTTTTAAGATAATTAAGAATCCTTTTGTATCTTTGTAAAGTGAAAATATATGCTTGGAAAATGTATATATTTTTTCTTGTTTTTCTAATTTAAAAATATAATTATCCCGTTCTGACGGATCCATAATCAGTTCCCGGACTTCCATTGGAAGATAACGGATCAGTTCCCGGGTGTCAATAGTCTGTTCGTTCAAATTCATCATAGACAAAAAAGCCTGATTGACAAAAGCCGGATGGTCACTTGTGTTTAAAAAGAGCAGACCATCATCGATCAGGTTGATTGTCAGAGTTAACAGGTCTTTTGTGTTTGAATAGAGATCCAACGGTGCGTGTGAAAAGTCGCTGTTCAAAATTTCTTTCGATGTCTGATACAATTTCTCAAGCAGAGAGTTCGTTTTGATTTCTAGAGCAACCATCACAGACATTAATGTGTCTGCTGAAATCAGACGCCATCCAATGTCGATAACTTTTGTGATATATGATGGGATAAAACGCATCTGTCCAGGAGTGACCGCAATATCAACACTGTAAGTTTCCGGATTGTCCGGATAAGATGGAACGAAATCAATATGATTGATTCCCAGTTGATAAAGATAAGCAGCCATATCAAACGCAGAAGTACGGTTTGTAGTCATTAACAGGACTTTTGTTCCGGGTACGATATTCATGAGCTTTTTATAACCAGTATTTGAAATTGCTTTTACGCCATGAATAATAATTGGTTCATCGTCAAAATGTTTAAGTATTTCTTCATTATTAATCGGAGAAAGAGCAAGAACAGCATCGGCTTTCAGGTGTTCGCCGATTCCATCTGTAATTGTATGTGTTTCCAGTTCGAATAATCCACCAAAAAAATCTAAAAGTTCCTGGCGGTAATGCATGGCATTTAATAAATCGTAGGTAATTAAAATCAGCTTTTTCTTCATTGAATTCCCATCCTTCTTTGAATATAATGGATAATATCCTATTTTATCCAATTATATCCTAAAAAATACTTGAAGAAAAGAAAAAATAGAGAAAAAACGCGAAATAAAGCAGGAAGAAAGTTGGCACGGTTTTTGCTCTATATAAATATATCAGTCATAAAGGAGGAGAAAAGGAATGGCAACAGAAACAAAGGAAAAGAGAAAGGGAGCAGAAGAACAGGTACAGGTAAAATGGTATGGTTATATTGCATTACTGGTAGGTATTCTGTTTTTCTCAGGATTATTTCAGAAAGCACCAGGAGCTCTTAAAGCATTAGATTTCAATAATGTAATGGGAAGTTTTGGAACACTTGGAGAATTAACAAAAGGATCGGGTACGCTGGCGGAAAACTTCCGTGGAGTCGGAGGGTCCGGACCGAAGGACGGATGGTTATATGCACTTACATTATTGCCATCAGTTATGTTTGCACTTGGTATGGTAAAGATCATTGAACATCTGGATGGAATGAAAGCAGCACAGAAATTACTCAGCCCGTTGTTAAAACCACTGATGGGACTTCCGGGAAGTGCCGGACTTACATTGATTACAAGTATTCAGTCAACAGATGCTGCAGCAGCTATGACAAAAGAATTAAGTGATAATGGTTATATCACAGAGAAAGAAAAAGCGATTTTCTGTGCGTTCCAGTTTTCAGGAGCGTCTGTAATTACAAACTTTTTTGCATCAGGAGCCGCATTATTCCCATTTATTGGAAACCTGGCAATCTGGAAACCGCTGGTATTGATTATTGTGTTGAAATTTGTGGGTGCAAATGCAATGCGTTTCTGGGTAAACAAAATGGATAAGAAAGAGGAGGCATAAACATATGGAAGCAAAGACAGAGAAGAAGGGAAATATTATTGACGCATTTGTAGGCGGAGCGAGAAATGGATTTAAGATCGGTACAAATTCTATGGTTCCGAATATTATTTTTGGATTTGCTGTGATTTCAATCTTAAATCTGACCGGATTAATGGAAATTATCGGAAAAGTATTTACACCGATCATGGGAATCTTTGGACTCCCGGGTGTTGCTGCAACAGCATGGATGGCAATTTTTGTATCTATGGGAGGAGCCGCAGGTGTTATCGCCGGACTTTTTACGGCTGGACAGATGACAAGTGCACAGGTTGCAATTATGCTTCCGGCATTATTGCTTTCCGGAGCACAGGTGCAGTTCATGGGACGTATGCTTGGAACAGCAGAACTGGATACGAAATACTATCCTCATATGTTTACGATTGCAACTGTAAATGGAATTATTGCAATGCTGATCATGAATTACTTTATTGTTTAAAATAATGTAGCAGAAGGGAGAAAGAACAATGGCAGAACAGAAAGATTATATCACTTATGTACATGAGGTTTATGATTATTTACATACAATTCCAGAACTGGGATTTGAAGAGTATAAGACATCTGCATTTATTCTGAGTGAATTAAAGAAATGTGGATTCAGGGATGAAGATATTGTTTCGGGAATTGCAGGAACAGGTATTCTTGTGACGATTGATTCTGGTAAACCGGGACCTGTACTGGCGTTAAGAGCAGATATAGATGCGCTGGAATTTATTATCAATGGAGAACGCAAAATTATTCATGCATGTGGACATGATGGACACATTTCCATGCTGTTGGTTGCTGCAAGAGAAATTAAGAACAGAGGACTGGTGAAGGCAGGAAGACTGAAAATTTTATTCCAGCCGGCAGAAGAAAAATTGTTTGGTGCTTTAAAAGTGATTGAATCAGGAGTACTGAATGATGTTGAGGAAATGGTTGGCATGCATTTGCGCCCGAAACAGGATTGCAGATTGGGAAAGGCAATACCGGCAATGTATCATAATGCAAGCTGTATTATGCATTTTTCTATCAAAGGAAAAACTGCGCATGGTTCAAAACCACATCTTGGTGTCAACGTAGCAGATGCACTGTCGCTGTCTACACAGGCTGTTAATATGATTCGTGTAAATCCGGCAATCCCGAGTTCTGTAAAAGTGACAAATGTTAAGATTCCGGGAGAAACATATAATAATATCCCTGAAGAAGCATTTATGGCGTTGGATCTTCGTTCAGAGAGTAATGAAGAGATTGAACATATGAAAGAACTGGTTGTCAGAGCTGTGACAAAAGCATGCGAAGCAGTCGGAGCAGAAGCGACATTAACATTCAACAGTGGAGTTCCGGCAGCAGAATTTGATGATGATATGATTAAACTTGCAGAAGAAACGATTCTGGATGTATTTGGCGAACATGGTTCAATTGGAATCTTCAAAAATTCAGGCGGAGAAGATTTCCATTACTATACACAAAAGCTGCATTGCAAAACGACTTATATGGGACTGGGAGCGGATGCAGTTCCGGGATTCCATAATCCAAATGTTGTGATTGATACAAAGGCACTGGAATATGGTGTACAGATTTGGTGCAGACTGGTAGAAAAACGGATGCATGATTAAGAAATAAGGAAAAATAAAATAAACACCCTCTAAGAAAAGCAGACTGTCATTTTAAGAAAATAAAGTGATAGTCTGTTTTGCTTTTTGTCCCCTGAGTTATAGCTTCATTCTATAACTGGATATTTTTCTTATGTATTAGACAAGAATTACCTACCATGTTAGTATGTTTACAGAAACAAAGAAACACAACAAAAAAGGGCAAATTAAGGAAACGCAGTAAGCGTAATATGGAGGGATAAAATTATGGCAGATATTAAGGATTCAAAAAACTGGGGATTTGAAACAAGACAGTTACACATTGGACAGGAGCAGGCTGATCCGGCAACGGACGCAAGAGCAGTTCCGATTTATGCATCATCATCTTATGTATTCCATAACTCACAGCATGCAGCTGACAGATTTGGACTTCGCGATGCAGGAAATATTTACGGAAGACTTACAAATCCGACAGAAGATGTATTTGAACAGCGTATTGCTTCATTGGAAGGTGGTTCTGCAGCACTTGCAGTTGCATCCGGAGCAGCAGCAATCGATTATACATTCCAGGCACTTGCAAAAACAGGTGAGCATATCGTAGCATCCAAGACTATTTACGGAGGAACATATAACCTTCTGGCACATACACTTCCACTTACAAACGGTGTAACAACAACATTCGTTGACCCGGAAGTTGAAGGTTCATTTGAAGCAGCAATCCAGGAAAATACAAAAGCAATCTTTGTTGAGACATTAGGAAATCCGAACTCTAACTTAGTTGATCTGGAAGAGATTGCAAAAATTGCACACAAACACAATATTCCATTGGTTGTAGATTCAACATTTGCAACACCATATCTGATCCGTCCATTTGAATATGGCGCAGACATCGTTGTACATTCAGCAACAAAATTCATCGGTGGACACGGAACAGCAATCGGTGGTGTCATCATTGAAGGAGGAAACTTCGACTGGAAAGCAAGTGGAAAATTCCCATGGATCTCTGATCCGAACCCAAGCTACCACGGAATTTCATTTGCAGACGCAACTGCACCGGCAGCTTTTGTTACATACATTCGTGCAATTATCTTACGTGATACAGGAGCAACACTTTCTCCATTCCATGCATTCTTATTCCTTCAGGGATTAGAGACATTATCACTTCGTGTAGAACGTCATGTAAGCAACGCGCTGAAAATCGTAGATTACCTGGCAAATCACCCACAGGTAGAGGCAGTGCATCATCCGTCTCTTGAGAGTGAGCCGAGCCACGAATTATATAAGAAATATTTACCGAACGGTGGTGGATCTATCTTTACATTTGAGATTAAAGGAGATGCCAAGACGGCGCAGGATTTCATTGATCACCTGTCCATTTTTTCACTGCTTGCAAATGTTGCAGATGTAAAATCTCTTGTAATCCATCCGGCAACAACAACACACAGCCAGTGCACAGAGGAAGAACTGTTAGATCAGGGAATTAAACCAAACACAATCCGTCTTTCTATCGGAATTGAAAAAGTAGAAGATTTGATTGCAGCATTAGATGCAGCATTTGAGGCAGTAAAATAAGCCCCTCTTGACGCTAAAAGCGTTCTTTTAGATAATTAATAAAAGCCGAAGTGGAAATACTTCGGCTTTTATTAATATTCAATAATCTGAAGTTCAAATATGGAGCACAAATTTCGGGGATGCTATCAATAGCTTTGTGCTTCAATGACAATATAACATGAATTATCCAGATTTAACATAGGTTTTGTAAACAGAAAAACAGATATAAATTGTGCTCTGATCACAAAAATGATACAATAGTTTCAAAAAAGGAGATGTTTTATGGCCGTAGAACTGGAAAAATTATACGTACAGCTGATTCCAGAGTACAATATCAGGCTTTGTACGCAGAGCTGCTTTGAAAAAAGAATCAGCTGGATACATATGGTAGAGGATATTGAATTTACACAATTTCTGCATGGAAATGAACTACTGTTTAATTCGGGACTTAATTATGAATCCAATGAATGGCTGAAGAAATTTATCGATTGTCTCTGTGAAAAAAATGCGGGGGGACTGATTGTGGGAATGCATGATGGAATGGGATTTCCGCAGGAGATTGTAGATTACTGTAATGAGAAGAAACTTCCGTTATTTTCAGCGTCATGGGACACGCCTTATATCGATATTATGCGGCTTTTCTCGGAAATTTTGCTGAAGAATGAGCAGATTGAGACGAATCTGGTAAATGCACTGAAAAATGCAATTTATTATCCGGACAGTCAGGATATGTATCAGAATCATCTGGAACGTAATGGCTTTTTTGAAGATTATTCTTATAATGTTATCCGTATCAGTTGTCACACTTATGATACGGATAAAGGCAATAGTATTCTGGAAGATCTGGAGCGCGATATCCGTTATTCTATGAAGAAGAGTATTATTTACAAAGAACAGGGTATTCTTACAGTTCTGGTAGCCGGTCATTTTGAGGCGTGGGTGAAGGAATGTGTGAGGGATATGTGTGAAAATGATGAGAATATTTATGCAGGAATTGGAATTACGGTGAACAAATTAAATGAGATCCACCGCTCTTTTGAATCTGCACAGATTGCATATCAGCTTACGAAGACAGCAATTCCGAAGAATTATCTTGTATATAATGAGCTTGGCATTTACAAAATACTGACTGACTTTAAAGAACCGACATTATATACGAAATTTGTGGACGAGACACTGGGCAGTCTGCTCCAGTATGACAGAGAACATCAGACAGATTATGTGGCAATCCTGCAGGCATATTTTGAGAATGAGTGCAGCACAGTCTGCACAGCACAGGCATTATACTGCCATAAGAATACACTGACTTACAAATTGAATGCTATCAAAGAAATACTGGGGTATGATATTTTAAATAATGAGAACCGCACAAAGATTATGCTTTCATTTTATATTTTGCGTATCGGCGAGATGTGGTATAATAACCGTAAAGCTTAAAAGGGGACGGAGCTTTTCTAGAAAAGCCCCGTCCCCTTTTAAAAGTACTCCACATTTCCCACAGGGAATGTGGAGGGAATGATGTGAAATATGTGGACAGGAGGAGAAGACTATGGATGAAAATCGTATCAAGAGAAATGTGCTCCTGGGCGAGCGCATGATTAAGAATTTGGAAACCCGCAATATGGAAGGCTACTATGCGGACTCTAAGGAAGAAGCATTGCAGATCGCACTCAGGCTCATTCCGGAAGGAAGTTCAATTGCCTGGGGCGGTTCGATGTCGATCGCCGAGATCGGATTAAAGGATGCAGTCTGTCAAGGTAATTATAAAGTTTATAATCGTGATGCGGCAAAGAACAAAGAAGAAAAACGGGAAATTGAGCTGGCAACTTACGACAGTGATTTCTTCCTGACAAGTGCTAATGCGATTACGGAAAGTGGTGTGCTTGTAAATATTGATGGCAATGCCAATCGTGTGTCCGCAATTGCATATGGACCGAGAAATGTTATTATGATCATCGGTATGAATAAGGTTACAAAGGATCTGGAAAATGCATGGTCCCGCGCAAGAAATGAGGCGGCGCCGATCAATGCGCAGCGCTTCGGGCTGGATACACCTTGCTGCAAAACAGGTTCCTGCTTTGACTGCAAGAATCCGGACACGATTTGCTGTCAGTTTCTGGTGACACGTTATTCTAAACATCCAAACCGGATTAAAGTAATCCTTGTAAATGAAGACCTGGGATTTTAGAAAAATATTAAAAATCTGACAGTAGAATTAAGATTCTGTTATTGACGAATACCTGTGCATTTGCTATAATAACAAATGCACATAGATGGCGCCATAGCCAAGTGGTAAGGCAAAGGTCTGCAACACCTCTATCACCAGTTCAAATCTGGTTGGCGCCTTTATAACAAAAATCCTGTCCGATTCGGGCAGGATTTTTCTGTTATGGTGACGAGAAAAATGCGAAAAAGGACAGCGGTGGAGTGTATGAGACTTGAATTACAACAGAAACAAAAACAGATTTTGACAGAGAAAATGATACAGTCCGTGGAAATTTTACAGATGACTTCGCAGGAATTAAAAGAATATGTGAATGAAGTAATGCTGGAGAATCCGGTTGTAGAATTGGATGAACATGTAAAAGAAAATACTGGAACAGAATCTATTGAAGAAAGGCAACAGCAGACATCTGCAAAGGAACAGTATCATTATCTGACACAGAGACAAAGCGATGATGATGATATTTCCGATCTGAAAAATAAATGGAATGTGGATCCAAACAACGAAGAAACACTGCAGGACTATCTCTGGTCGCAGTTTCTATGGAAGGAGCACAGTGACAGGGATGAGAAGATTTTTAAATTTATTCTGGACAGTCTGGATGACCGGGGATATCTCACAGATACTGTAGAAGATATTGTGGACAGTGTAGGTGAGACGAAAGAACATGTAATACAGCTTATAGAAGAGGTGCGTACATTGGAGCCGGCAGGTGTTGCAGCAATGAATCTGCAGCAATGCCTTCAACTGCAATTGCAGCGACGGGGGGAACTGGATCATAATATGAAAAAACTGGTGGCAGAATGTCTTCCGCTGCTTGGAGAAAATAAAATTCCACAGATTGCAAAAAAAATGAAACTCCCAATAGATGAAGTTTTAGTTATGTGTGAACGACTGAAAACGCTTACCCCAAAGCCGGGTGGGTCTTTTAGTAACAGACAACAGATGAAATACATTATTCCCGATGTAATTGTTGTGAAATTTAAAGAATATTACGACATTCTGTTAAATGACTGGATGTATGCCGATATATCGATCAGTCCATATTACAGTCAGATGCAAAAAAATAATTCATCTCAGGAAGTGAAAGATTATCTGGAACAGAAGATAAAACAGGCAAACTGGGTGAAACAGAGCATAGAGCAGCGAAATACAACCTTGTTAAAAGTAGTAAGAGCAATAGTAGTACATCAAAAAGATTTTTTTGAACATGGCAGTGCATATTTAAAACCATATCGTCTGGCAGACGCAGCGGAAGAGATCGGAATACATGAATCGACAGTGAGTCGTGCGGTGAATAAAAAATATTTGCAATGCAGCCAGGGGATTTTCCCGTTAAGTTATTTCTTTGTTCGTGGTATGCAGGAAAATGCAGAACAATCCAGTGCTGCTATTAAGGGGATGATAAGAGAATTGATAAGACAGGAAAACAAAAAGAAACCGTACAGTGATGCGGTTATAACAAAATTATTAAATGAAAAGGGAATCCAGATTTCCAGAAGAACCGTTGCAAAATACCGGAATCAGGAAGGAATACCGGGAGCATCCGGAAGAAAGGACTGGAAACAGGACTCCGTTGTCTGATTTTTAACTGTTCTTTATAAATGTCGTGTGGCATTTTGGGCAGGTGATCTCAATCCGTCCTTTGCCACGCGGGATTCTTATTTTCTGCTTGCATCCCGGACATCGGTAAATATGATGTGTCTTGCGCTGCAGCATCATACTTTTCTTATGGAAGAACCAGCTGCGGATCTTCGCGGTCTTTCCAAGAAAGAGTTGATTTTCGTGGGAACGTTTATAAATATTTCTGGAAAACATCCGGTAATAGGAATAAATAATGAGCACCCAGGAAAGGAGAGACAACTTGGAATTAGATGTCCATCCGGCGATCAGCATAATTGCGAGTCCCAGCCCGACTGTCCATTTTCCTAATGTATCTATTCCGTATCTTCCATACATGAATTGCATAAATTTTTCTTTGAACCGATTCATATCTCACACCTCTGATTTTTATAAGATTATTTCTATATTTCATAATGATATACCCACAGATTTTAAAGTCAATTAAGAAGAAGTGAAAGGTCATTAAAAAAGTATAAAATGATGTTTTGACAAAAAAATTGGGGGAGGCTATACTGAAAACATCTATCACATAAATTAAAATATTTTATATTTCATAAAACTTATCCTGGAATTTATTTGTCTAATATGAAAGCCGGAAAAGGCAAAAAAGTGAAGATTACTGCAAAGGCAAAAGACGGCTCAGGCAAATATGGTACAATAACGATTAAAATTAAATAAATAATGCGAGAAAAAGACAGCTATAGAAAGCTTTCCTGTAGAGATGAGCAAAACACATTAATTCAAAAGTAGGACGTGGCAGTTAGTTTCCATA
>NZ_QUFR01000011.1:82922-107378 GCF_003478575.1 Dorea sp. AF24-7LB | reverse complement strand
TTATAATAGTTCGCTGATTCCGTCCGCCATTGCGCTGAGGATAATGCAGCAGGAGGTTGCTCCTGCATCCAGCACGCCTCTGGATCTCTCGCCCAGACGGCTGGAACGTCCGAATTTTGCTACCATGTCCTTGGTAGAATCGCGTCCTGCTTCTGCCGCTTTCTTCATCTCTGCCAGTGCTTCTTTGAAATCTTTTCCTTCTGCTCCGGCTGCTTTCATTACATCCACGGATGGCGCCAGTGTATCTACTAATGTCTTGTCTCCGACTTTTGCATCTACGATCCCGTACAGTCCGTTCAGTCCGGCTTCCAGCATTGTTCCAAGATCTGCCGCTGTGATCTCATCCAGATCTTCTCCTGCTTCTGCCATGTCCATGAAGATTGTTCCATAGATCGGTCCCATAGATCCTCCAATCTCATTTAACAGGATCATTCCCAGTTCGTCCAGTCCTTCGGAGAAACTGATATCTTCATCTTTGAATCTCTCTTCAAATACAGAGAATCCTTTGTTCATGTTCATTCCGTGATCGCCGTCTCCGATCAGTCCGTCTACTTCCCCAAGATATGCTTTGTTATCCTGGATCCCTTTTACCATGCGCATCAGCACCGGTTTTCCTGCTGCGTTTTTAAATGCTCCCATTTTACAAAGCCTCCTAATCCTGTTTCAGTCCCATAGAGTATGCCGGCATATCTATGAGCTCTTTTAATTCATCATCCAGTTTCATGACCGTTAAGGTTGCTCCCATCATCTCCAGGGATGTGAAATAGTTGCCTACATATGCCTTATGTGTCTTGATTCCTTTTTCTGTAAGGAGTCTGTCGATCTCATCATACAGCACATACAGTTCCATCACCGGTGTTGCTCCGAGTCCGGATACGAGTACGACAACTTCGTCCCCTTCTACGAACGGATAATCCGGTACGACAACGTCTACCATACGTTTTGCCATCTCATTGGCTGACTCTAACGGGCATACTTCGATTCCCGGCTCTCCGTGATGTCCGATTCCGACTTCCATCGTTCCTTCTTTGATCTCGAAGTTCGGATGTCCGACTGCCGGAAGGGTACACGGTGTCAGACCGATTCCTACGGATCTTGTATTGTCAATGGCTTTCTGCGCAGCTGCGATAACTTCGTCCAGATCGCCGCCTTTTGCAGCTTTTGCTCCGCCGACTTTCCACATCAGCACTTCGCCTGCCACACCTCGTCTCTTCTCTCTCTGATCCTTCGGTGCGGATGCTACGTCATCGTTTGCTACAACCGTTTTGACTGTAATTCCGGCTTTCTTTGCCATCTTCACTGCCATCTTTACATTCATGTTATCTCCGGAATAGTTTCCGTATAAGCATGCAACACCTTTTCCCTGGTCTGCTACTTTGCATGCATCCAGGAATGCGGCTGCTGTCGGTGAAGAGCAGATCTCTCCGACCGCTGCTGCGTCACACATATTTTTTCCAACATATCCGACAAATGCCGGTTTGTGTCCGGATCCTCCTCCGGTTACGACTCCGACTTTTCCTTCCGGGATGTCTTTTGCTTTTACAACTCTTCCGTTCTCTGTGCTCTCTACAATATCGGAATGTGCTTTCAGAAAACCTTTAAGCATCTCATCTACGATATTGTCCGGGTTGTTCATAATCCGCTGCATATCTATTTTCCTCCTGAATCTCCTATGTCATTTCTATAATAATGCTCTATACTATTACGTGATACCCACGGATTGTTCCGTGCTGCGCGCTCTCACAATCCTACCCTTCATTCGCATATCGCGGGATTATCATCCCGCTTTTAAGCTCATGTCGGGTGGGCAGGTCCCAAGGTCTGTATCCACTTATAAGCCAGCTTATGTGGATACAGATCTTTGTCCCTTGATATCACTAAGCCTCCATCTCTGGCACGAGCACAACCTTCAGTGCTCCGTTCTCGCCTGTCTTCGCGATGTGGAATCCTTCTTCCCATTTCTCCAGTGGGAATTTGTGTGTTACGACGCCGTCTGTCGGCAGTTTGCCGTTGCCGATCCATTCAATGACTGTGTCATAGCAGAACGGGCTTAAGTGTACACCGAGAAGGTCTAATTCTTTACGGTCAGAAATAATACTCCAATCTACGGTTACCGGCTGTCCGAATACAGAGAACTCTACGAATCTTCCCATCTTACGGATGCAGTCCAGTCCCTGCTGTACGCTGGACGGATGTCCGCTTGCTTCGATGTAAATATCGCATCCGTATCCGCCTGTCAGTTCTTTGATCTTTGCAACAACATCTTCTTTTCCAGGGTTCATAACCAGGTCAGCTCCGAACTCTTTTGCTTTCTCAAGACGTGCATCATTCATATCCAGTACGATGAGGAGCTTCGGATTTGCCTGACGGAGTGCACCTACCATACCAAGTCCGAGTGTTCCTACACCAGACTGTACAACAACGTCGGTTGTCTTAACCTGTGCACGGTCTACGCAGTGGAAAGAGCATGCATATGGCTCGATCAGCGCTGCCTGCTCGATCGGCATATCTGCCGGTACGAAATATGGAAGAGCTTCTTTTGTCAATTTTACATACTCAGCCATACCACCATTTACGTTCTTCTGGAATCCGAACAGATCATGTTTCTCACACATCCAATGACGGCCTGTCTTACAGAACATACACTCTCCGCAAGGAACGATCTGTTCCGGGCAGATACGGTCGCCTAATTTCCAGTTTCCTTTTACATTTGGTCCGATCTCTACAACTTTACCAACGAACTCATGTCCCGGGATCATCGGTTCTTTGATGTACTTCGGCTGTCCGTCAAATCCCCAGAAGCTGGCAGCTCCTGCATACGCTTTCGTATCACCTGCGCAGATACCACATGCTTCTACTTTTAAGATCATCTCGCCCTCACCGGCTCTTGGTGTGTCCACCATCTCAAATCTGTAGTCTCCAGGTGCATACGCAACGATTGCTTTCATTTTCTCTGGTAAATTGCTCATGTTTTTTCCCTCCTATACTTGAAACATACACTTATATCAAAAAGATCTGCCCTGCGCAGTCTTTTTGTATACTTTGCTATTTATACATAACGCCAGGCACAAAAGTCCTAAAAGCTACAAAACTCTTTTCTCTTGTCCCTGGCATTATAATATCTAACTATTCACGGATACGATCTCCGGTCTCAATATCAAACAAGTGTGTTTTTTCTCCACGAACTTCCAGTTTGATAATATCTCCGGCTTTATATCTTGTCTCATCATCCGTGATAATCATCAGAAGCGATTTTCCTACACGGATACCAATTCTTCTCTCGTCACCGAGGTTCTCAAATGTTGCAACCTCTTCCGGTGTTCCTTTGGAGTGCTCTCCTCCGATCATAACGTCCATAGGACGAACACCCATTTTACATTTGAATCCATTGCTTACTACATTGTAGTAACGTTCCGGAACCTGGATCTTCAGGTTACTGTCTTCGAATGTGAAGAAGAAGTGCTCTCCGTCTCCAACAATCGTTGTCTCCAAAATGTTCATCGGAGGCTCACCGATAAAGGATGCAACGAATTCATTTACCGGATCATCATATACTTCTGCCGGTGTTCCATACTGCTGAAGGACACCAAAGTTGATGATCGCTATCTTATCTGCCAGCGACATCGCCTCTAACTGGTCATGTGTTACATAAACTGTTGTACATTTGATATCATTGATCAGACGTTTGATCTCTGTACGCATTGCCTGACGTGCTTTACCATCCAAGTGGGAAAGTGGCTCATCCATGAGCAGCAGTTCCGGGCGACGGATAATTGCACGAGCAATATTTACACGCTGTTTCTGTCCACCGGATAATTTAACCGGCATTTTGTCAAGCAGGTCATCACACTGCATGAGTGGTGCGATCTCACGGACACGTTTGTCGATCTCTGCTTTGTCTACACCTTTTGCTTTTAAGTTGAAAGCAATATTATCATATACGGTAAGAGGCGGATACATCGCATAATCTTCGAACGCCAGACCGATATGTCTGTCCTTCGGATGAAGATCATTTACAAGTGTGTCTCCGATGTATATTTCTCCTTTTGTGATGTCCTCCAGACCGGCTGTCATACGAAGCGTTGTTGTCTTACCACATCCGGAAGGTCCGAGGAAAGCGATAAATTCACCCTGCTCAGCGACAAGATTCAAATCTTTTACCGCATAATCATTTGGTTTTGCACCTTTTTTCTTCTTACCCTGATTGTCATAACGTTTATAAAGATGTTTGATAGTTAATCCTGCCATACTCTTATCCCTCCTGTTCTGCTGCTAACGCTTTCACAGCCGCTTCTCTGTATCTTGTCAAATATTCCTGAGTCTCTGCGTCAAAGAACATAGCATGATCTAACTTCATATCTACATATATATCCTGGTCAATCTTAACTGTCAGTCCGTTTGGTGCAATCATACGAAGCTGCAGTCCATCTTCTACGTCAGCTACGATAACGGCTTTGTTACCGATACTTTCGTAACTGTAAACGCTACACTTCATATAGCCTTCCTTCGGCTCAAATGAATAAGTAAGATTTTGTGGTCTCATACCGATATCTACGCGATCCAGTCCAAGTTCATCCAGTTTTGCATACAGATCATCCTCATGAGGAAGATCATATTCTTTTCCATTTGCTTCCAGCGTGAACTTATATGTATCGCCGGCTTTTTTGATTGCTCCGGTGATGATATTGATCTCCGGATCACCCATCAGTTCTGCAACGAACTCGTTACATGGCATATAATAAATCTCATCTCCGGTACCAACCTGAACCACTTTACCCTCATTGATAATAGCAATTCTGTCACCAAGTGACATAGCTTCCATGAAGTCATGTGTTACGTATACAGATGTTGTTCCGAAGTTTGCCTGGATCTCTTTTAGCTCAGTACGCATGGAGTTACGAAGTTTTGCATCCAGATGTGCCAAAGGCTCATCCATCAGATATACTCTAGGAGAACGTACAAGTGCACGTCCCATGGCAACACGCTGTTTCTGTCCATTGGACAACTGACTCGGAAGACGCTCTAACAGATAGTCCATCTTCATCATCTCAGCAACTTCTGTAATTTTCTTTTTGATATATTCTTCATCTCTCTTGTATAATTTGCTTCTAAGCGGAGATGCCATATTATCATAAACTGTCATCTGCGGATACAATGCATAGTTCTCAAATACCATTGCTGTATCTCTGTGTGCAGCATCAGTCAGGTTTTCAACCTTTCCGTCAAATTTGATCACACCCTCTTCCGGAAGCTGGATTCCGGCAATGCAGTTCAGGATTGTTGTCTTTCCTGCACCGGCAGGTCCAAACAATACGAAGAACTCTTTATCTTTGATATCCAGGCTTACTCCATCAAGAGCTGTAACTTTTCCGAATTTTTTAGTAACATTTTCCAATTGTATTCTTGACATATTCTCACCTCTATCCCTTTACTGCACCGAAACTCAGACCACGAACCAGATGTTTCTGGATACACAGTGCGAAAATGATTGCCGGCAGAGCGGATACGGCTGCTGCTACAGCAAGCTGTCCATAGTGTGCACTGTCTGTTCCAAGGAACTTTGTGATCGCTACAGTGATCGGCTGAACGTTTGTACCTCCAAGCATCAACGGGAATGTAAAACTGTTCCATGCGAAGATAAATGCAAGGAGCGCAGCGGATACAAGACCCGGTTTGATAAGTGGTACAAGGTTCTTAAAGAAGATCTGATACCAGGAATATCCGTCTACCTGGGCTGCATACTCAATCTCAACAGAAATATCTTCGAAGTATCCTCTTACTACCCAGATCAGAAGCGGCATAGAGATTAACTGGTATACCCAGATCAGTCCAAAGTAAGAATCATAGATTCCTAATCTCTGATAAATCATGAACAGTGGTAATACTACCAGGATCTCAGGTGCGAATTTGAAAGAAAGAATCTGGAATGCGATATCTTCTTTCTTCTTGAAGTTGTATCTTGCAAGGGCATATGCTGCCGGTACACCTGCAAGTACGGAAATCAGAACTGCTCCTCCGGATACGATCAAACTATCTAACATATATTTCATATAATCTGTGTGAAGTAATACTTCCTTGTAGTTTGCAAGTGTTGGTGTAAATACAAATGTTGTTGTATACATCTCCGCATCTGACTTAAATGTCAGGATCAGCATCCAGATCAGCGGAAACAGAGCAAATATTGAATATATGGCTAAAAGTCCATTCTGAACTATACGGCCTAATCTTTTTGAAGCTGTACTCATGCTTAACATCCTTTCTATGTGAAAATAATCTTGTTTTCCAGTAACCTGTTATTCTTCCAGACCTGCTGCCTGTTTCTGTGCAGCTCTCTGTCTCTTAACGATCTGTTTTGCAATGATATTAATGAATACCCACAATACCAGGATGTACGGAAGTGCATATCCGAATTTCTGGAACTGGAATCCTGTCTGATAAGCGGTCAGTGACAGGTTCATAAGTGTATCTCCAGGGCCTCCCTTTGTCAGAGCGAAGATAACGGCATATTCCTGTAATGCTGCCATCAATCTGAACAGGAGTGCAATATATAAACTTGGTTTTAACATTGGCAGTGTCAGGTTACGGAAGTTAAACATTGTACTTCCTCCATCGATCTTAGCAGATTCGAATGGTGACTTCGGCAGTGACTGCAGACCTGCAAGTACAAGTAACATACAGAATGATGTGTTAACCCATACATCGATCATAACTGCTGTCATAAGTGCAGTCTTCGGACTTGCTGCCCAAGGGAATCCGACAATACCAAAGATGTTCAAGAATTTTTCGATAATACCAACGGAGTTGTTCAGCATCAACTGCCAGATGATTGTAGCTGTTACAGGTGCAACCATCAGCGGGAAGATCAATGCAACTCTCATAATCTTTGAAAATCTGTTGTTCAGGTTGTTGAGGATAATTGCTACCCCCATTCCTAATCCCATCTCAATTGCTGTACTAAAGAATGCATATTTAATTGTTACCCATGTTGCTTTTAAGAATTCTTTCGATGCCAGAATCTGTGTCCAGTTTCTTAATCCTACAAAACTGTATGTTGGCATTCTGAAAGAGAAGTTTGTAAGTGAATAGTAAATTGCCATTACGAAAGGAATCATAATACCTATAGTAATGATTAGAGCAGGTGCCACAATCATATACGGAAGTGCTTTTGTTTTAAAAGGCACCACATTCAGCTCACTCGCAGCGGCACTGTTCTTATTCTGTTCTTTCATCCTAGTTCCTCCAATCAAAAATATTTAACATCCGGTACGGAGTTCTCACAATTTCAAAAGTAAAATCGAGGAGGGTCAGGTAACCCCTCCTCGACTCTAACCCTTAATATGTACGATTATGTCCATTTCGTACTTCAATTTTTAATCTCTCAATTAATCGTCGATCGCAAATAATCTAAACGTTCCCAATATTATTCATCGATCTGAATGTCAGCTACGATCTTATCAAGATCTTTCTTCAGCTGTTTCATAGCCTGCTCTGTAGATTTGTACTTTTTGCTTGTTACAAGGTCCTGCAGAGTCTCTGCCCATTTTGTTGTACACTCGAAGAAGTACGGCTGTGGTGTGAAGTAGATAGATGCGTTCTTCTCAAGAGCTGCGATAGACTCGAGATAGTTATCTGCTTTACCAACGATAGATTTGTACTCATCACTGTTCATAACAGATGTACGAGGAGTATCCGGAGAAGCTCCTTCAGTTCCTGACCAAAGCATGTAATCTGGGCTTGTGAAGTACTGAATGAAGTACCAAGCTGCTTCTTTGTTCTTAGAATCTTTGTTCATAGCCAGTGACCAGATCCAGAGGTTTGTCTTAGCGTCAGCATCTGTCTTTCCTTTCGGAAGCGGAACTGTTGACCATGCAATATTTCCGGATTCTGCAGAAGCGCCTTCGTAGTTGTTGAAGTAAGCGTTACTTGATGCATCAAACATCATAGCTGCTTTCTTAGCTCCGAGGTCTTTACCACACTCATACCATGTAGCGTTTGCCCACTGAGTAGATCCGCCTTCTTTGATAAGTTTAACCCAGTAATCTGTCATATCAATAGCTTCTTTAGAATCAAGTTTACATACTAACTTGCCATCTTCGATTGCAAAGTCCTGAGCTCCCCATGTTGCGAATAATGACATATATCCAGGATGGATTGTTGCCCACTCACGAGTACCACGAACTGCGATTCCATATGTTCCGGATCCGTTGAATCCCTTTAATGCTTTAGCAGCTTTCAGAAGGTCATCTGTTGTCTTCGGAACCGCGATTCCTTTTTCTTTTAATACTTTCTTGTTATAGGAAATGTTGTTTAATTCCCATCCCATTGGAAGTGCCCACTGAGAACCTTTTCCAACTTTGTGTCCAGCTGTCAGATCCCATTTCAATGCCCCAACAACACCTGGAATGAAATCATCATAGTTGTAATCTTTGTCTGTAAGAGCCGGGTTGTTAATGTAGTCATCCAATGGCTCCATGTATCCAGCCGGTGCATACTCCCAAACCTGATAAGCACCTGTCATGTAAACATCAGTGTCACCTGAGTGGCTGCTAAGAGAAGTGTTCAACTTGTCAAAGTAGTTAGACTCTGGTGTAGAAGAATATTTAACCTTAATTCCTGTCTTCTTCTCAAATTCCGGGATCTTCTTGATAACGGCTTTTGAGTAGTTGTGCTCATTGAACATTACGTTGATTGTTGTTCCCTTGTAGTTCTGCCAGTCGAAATCTTCGGCTTTTCCTTTCTTCGGCGCGTCACTCTTAGAAGAATCACTTCCTGTAGGTCCGCCACAACCAGCGAGCATTGTAGCAACCATTGTCATACATAACAGTGCGCTTATAACCTTTTTTTTCATACCTTTCTTTCCTCCCTTTTCTATGGATTTTAATTTTGTACACTTTGTTTACGTATCAGTTTACCTGCCTGAACGTTTTGTACAAATTGTTTAATATTATTATAGCACAAAGCTGACTTTTGTCCAGGTGTTTTACATATGTAATGTTTCACAAAAAATTCATGGTGTTTTTGCACTATTTTTTCATTTTTTTGGTGATTTTTTTGTTAAAATTTTATTTATCCACTAAAAAAATGACTATAGTTGCCTTAAATACGCTTTTCGTGTATCATTAGTAACATATTGGACACTTTGGAGGTATACATCATGAAAGCATTTGAATACGACAGTGGCTTTATGAAATTTGCAATTCTTCTAAGCCGCCTGACACTCTTAAATCTGATCTGGCTGATCGCCTGTATCCCGGTTGTCACCATCGGTGCCTCGACAGCCGCCATGCATTACAGCGCAGCGAAGCTTATGAACGGCGACAGTCATGTTTTCGGGAATTACAAAACCGGTTTCCGTACATATTGGAAAAAAGGAACTGTGATCTGGCTGATCACCGCAGTATTCAGTGCCATCTTCGGTATGGCATCCTACCTGTTCCAGACAGCACGTATTCCTTATCATACGGTACTGATGGTCATCTCCGGCATGGCTTTCCTTACATTATTATTAGTAGTGATCTGGATCTATCCGACAATGGTGAATTTCTCCGGAAAGTTACAGGAGTTATTTTTCAATGCATTTATCTTCGCTTTTATGTACGCACCTGTCACACTGATCGCAGTGGTATTCTATGGAATCGCGGGATTTTTATTTATCCGCTTCCTGCTCACCAGAATGCTCGTAGTACTGTTCGGACCGGCTCTTATCGTTTACAGTACGCTGGTGCTTTTTGAGAAGGTATTTAAAAAATACAGACCGAAGACCGAAGAAAGTTAAAGTCTGAATTGTAACTGCACGCAAAGAACTGTCACTGACATATTTCTTCAGATACTATGACATCAAAAAATCTGTGCAAGCTATGCTTACACAGATTTTTTAATGTCCTTATTATTAGAAAGGAACTAAACGATATCTTATTTTCTACGATGCATTAGTCGAATTTGAATGCAACTTTGAAGTCGCCGTATTTTCCTGATGCATAGTCAAATGCTTTCTCCCACTCTTCAATCTTGAAGATACTGGATACAACACCGTCTGTCTTTAAGTTGCCTTTCATCATGTTCTCGATTACGAATGGATATGCATACGGGCTTAAGTGTGATCCCAGGATATCCAGTTCTTTACGGTCACCGATGATAGACCAGTCAACTTTTGTCTCTGATCCAAATACACTGAACTCTACGAAACGTCCAAGTTTACGTGTTACAGTCAGTCCCTGGATAACGCTTGAAGGATGTCCGGTTGCTTCGATGTAAACGTCGCATCCATAGTCATCTGTCAGAGCTTTAATCTCTTTGTCAACGTCGCATTTTCCTGGGTTGAATACAAGGTCAGCGCCAAATTCTTTTGCTTTCTCCAATCTTCCATCCTGCATATCCAGAACGATTAAGAGTTTTGGATTCTTCATTCTTGCGTATGTGATCATGCCAAGTCCGAGAGTACCTGCTCCGGAGATAACTACTACGTCTTCGTTTGTGATGCTTCCACGGTCAACTGCATGTTTGGAACATCCATAAGGCTCTACCAGAAGTGCCTGCTCGATAGACATATCTTCCGGTACACGGCTTAATACACAATTCTTAGGATATCTTACATACTCTGCCATACCACCGTTGTTGTATGACTGGAATCCGAGCATGTCGTGTGGCTGGCACATCCAGTAATGTCCGTCTTTACAGAAACGGCATTTTCCGCAAGGAACGATCTGGTCTGCGATGATTCTGTCGCCCAGCTCATATCCTTCTACGTTCTCACCCATCTCAACGATTCTTCCGAAGAATTCATGTCCCGGAATAAATGGTGGTTTAACCCATGATGGCTGTACATCATCTCCCCAGAACATTGCTGCACCGTGGCTGCACTTTAAATCACCTGCACAGATTCCGCAAGCCTCTGTCTTGATGATAATGTCGTCCGGTCCACATTCCGGTGTTGGATATTCCGGTTCAAAACGATAATCGTCTTTTGAATATGCGACCAGCGCTTTCATTGTTTTTGGAGTACTTCCTTTTGTTGCCATAATACAAACACCTCTTTCTTAAAAAATATATCTCTTGTTATACTTCAAACTGTCCCCAGACAGTATCGAGAGCTTTGCTCACTGCATGATATTTCTCATATTTTTTCTGATAAATCTCATGCATCTGCGGATTCGGTTCTACTCTTCCTGACACGTGTACCATATGTTTTGCCGCATCCTCATAATCCTTGTATACACCAGCTGCGATCGCTGCTGCCATACCACATCCGAGTGCACCTAATTCTTTGGCATCTACCGTCTCAATCGGGAATCCTAAAATATCCGCAAACATCTGTACCCAAACTTCTGAATTTGCAGCACCTCCCGCCATACGAATTGCCTCCGGGCGTTCTCTGGATAATAATAACCTCTCAATATGTGTCTTATGTGAAAATACAACACCTTCATAAATCGCACGTAGCATATGTGCTTTGTTATGGTAAGTTGTAAGTCCGATAAATGCTCCCTTTCCAAGTGGATGTGCATTCGATCCATATAAGAACGGAAGGAAATATACATCACATTCTTCCGGTTTTACGGAAGCTACTTTTGCATTGACTACACTGTAAATGTTTTCACCTTCCGGAATCTTCTCATTCTCCATACAGTTCTCCAGATACCACTCCAGGTTACCGGATGAAGTTGCACTGCATTCTTCTACGAGATAATATCCCGGCATTGCAAACAGAGAGTTCATGGCGATCGTTCCATCCATAACCGGCTCTTTTGCAATATATTCATTGATACTCCATGTACCTGCGATCGTACACATTCTGTCCGGTGATGTAACATCTACCGCAACTGCGCAGGCATCAATATCAAACATACCGCCTGCCACTGCCGTCCCTTCCGGAAGTCCGGTCAGTTCAGATGCTTCTTTGGAAATCGTACCGCACAGGTCATAAGAATAACGGATTGGCGGAAGCATATCATATACTTCTCCGATTCCCATCTTCTCTAAAATATCTTTATCAAATCTGACATCTCTGACATTCATAAGTCCTGATCCGGAAATGTCCGTTGCTTCACTGTAAGCCTCTCCAGTCAGTCTGAATCTTACATAATCTTTTACTGAAAATGCATACTGGATATTATCGTAAATATCTCTGTGGTGATCCTTAAACCATGCAAGTAACGATACCTGCTGGCATGCCATGATTTCCTGACATGTTCTGTCATGGATCTCTTCATATACACCATTCTCATGCCACTTCTCCGGATATTTCCACGCACGGCTGTCTGTGGAAATAATTCCGTTATATGCCGGTTTGCCGTCTTTGCCCCAAGGATATAAGCCTTTGCCGTGACCGCACACTGCAATACCCAGAATATCTTCGCCATTAATTCCCGCTTTCTTGATCGCACGCTTGATGCAGTCACAGTTTGCAAGCCAAAGTTCTTCCATATCTCTTTCCGTATAGCCTGACTTTGGTGTGATCACTTTCGTTGATCTGCCGGCTGTTGCAATCTCTTTTCCGGTCAGATCAAAGATCGCAGCCTTGGTCGATGTACCACCATTATCGAGTCCTATTACATACCGTTCCATATTCACGTCCTCCTTTGCCTGTTTCAATTATATATTCTTTGTGCAAATATATCAATGACATTTTTCCGACTCGGTGACTTTTGTCACATTTACACAAAAAAGAACCTGACGATATTTACCGTCAGGTTCTACGCATGTCTATCTTTAATTTTTAGCCATCTACTATCTTGTAACGTATGCATGTTTGAGTTCAACAGATGTTGCTTTCTTGTCTGCTTTAACTCCTGATGCTGTAATGCCTGATGCCAGTGCTGCTCCAATGTTGTAAAAATCTCTAACCATTACATAAATTCCTGCTGCTACAAAAAGAACGGATAAAATTGTTGCTACTAATGTCATCATACTTGTCACCTCATACTTTAGATTGTTAAAAATTTGTTTATCTTTTTTCTGATTGTATAATAACACAGCCTGTGCTCTTCGTAAATGTCAAAAAGCTCCAATCTTTTTTTGTTTTCAGCATATTTTTTGTTACTTTTTTATCAATGTGTTTTGGCTTTTATTTAATTTTAGCAATTGCCTCCTGTTCTACGCTTAATCCCTGTTTAAATTGCTCTATAAATTTCTCGAATCCGTCCACATCTTCCGGCACCGGTTCCATCTTGCTGCCCTCATTTCCGGCAAAAACTTTATTGTCAAGATAGTCTTCCAACGTCTCGCCTTCTGCTTTTCCAACTTCGTATGCAGCCAGAAGTGCAATTCCCCATGCGCCGCCTTCGCCAGCTGTCTCCATTACGGAAACCGGAGCCTGCATTGCAGCTGCCATGATGCGCTGACCAACTCCCGGAGTCTTAAAGAGTCCACCGTGTCCTAAGATCTTATCAATCTGGATATGTTCTTCTTTTACAAGGATATCCATTCCGATCTTGAGTGCACCGAGTGCCGCATACAAATGTGTACGCATAAAGTTTGCAAGATTGAATTTACTGTTTGGTGTACGAATAAATACCGGTCGGCCTTCATCAATCGGAATAATATTTTCACCGGAATAATATCCATATGATAACAGACCACCACAGTCAGCATCACCTTCCAGTGCTTTGTTATATAATGTTCCGAACAATGTATTCATATCTACTTTCATGCCCATTGCTTCTGAATACTCTTTAAAAATATTCACCCATGCATTCAGATCAGAAGTACAGTTATTTGCATGTGCCATTGCCACCGGACTTCCGGATGGTGTTGTTACCATATCAATTTCCGTATATACTTTGGAAAGTTCTTTTTCCAGCACGATCATAGCAAATACAGATGTTCCGGCAGATACATTACCGGTTCTCTTTGCAACACTGTTTGTTGCAGTCATACCGGTTCCGGCATCACCCTCCGGCGGGCACACCGGAATTCCTGCCTGAAGTGTTCCGGTCGGATCTAATAATTTGACACCTTCTTCTGTCAGGCATCCTGCATCATCGCCTGCGCAGAGGACTTTCGGCATGATTTCACGGAGTTTCCAGCTATATCCACGGTCTTCGACAAGTTTGTCAAATTTTTCGATCATTCCATCGTAGAAATCGGATGTAGCCGGATCAATCGGGAACATACCGGATGCATCACCGACTCCTAAGACCTTCTGACCGGTCAGCTGCCAGTGAATATATCCGGATAAGGTTGTAAAATATGCCACATCCTTCACATGTTCTTCTTTATTAAGAATCGCCTGATACAGATGTGCAATGCTCCATCTCTGTGGAATATTGTACTGGAACAGCTCTGTCAGCTCTTCTGCTGCCTGTCCTGTGATCGTATTTCTCCAGGTACGGAATGGAACGAGCAGTGTTCCTTCTTTGTCAAATGCCATATAGCCGTGCATCATTGCACTGAATCCGATGCCGGCAAGGCTTTTGATCTCAGTACCGTATTTTTCCTTTACGTCTGCCGCCATATTAGCATAGCTGGCTTTCAGTCCTTTCCAGATGTCTTCCAGATCGTATGTCCAGATATGTCCGTCCAGTCTGTTCTCCCAGTCATAACTTCCTGTTGCTACCGGCTGATGATTTTCATCGATCATAACCGCTTTGATTCTTGTCGAGCCGAGTTCAATACCTACTACTGCTTTTCCGGCTTCAATCAATGTTTTTACATTCTCCTTGTTCATCTAGTGTCCCCCCTGTCCATAGTATGCATTTGCTCCGTGTTTTCTGTAATAATGCTTGTCCTGCAGTTCCTGTGGTGCCGGCTTATTTTCCGGATTGATCAGTTCACAGCGGCACGCCATCTTTGCAACTTCTTCTAATACTACTGCGTTGTGCACTGCTTCGTTGGCATCTTTGCCCCATGTAAACGGACCGTGGTTCTTACAAAGAACTGCCGGTGTTGCAATATAGTCTTTTCCGCGTGCTTCAAACTCGTCCGCGATCAGCACACCTGTATTTTTTTCATAAGCTTCTTCAATCTCTTCTTTTGTCAGATTGCGCACACATGGAACTTCTCCATACAGATAATCTGCATGTGTGGTTCCGTAGCATGGAATGTCTCTTCCTGCCTGCGCCCAGCTTGTAGCCCACGGGGAATGGGTATGTACGATTCCCCCGATATCCGGGAAACGGTTATATAATACCATGTGAGTATCTGTATCGGATGAAGGGTTGTATTTTCCTTCTACTTTATTGCCCTGAAGATCAACGACTACCATATCATCCGGTGTCAGTTTATCGTATTCTACTCCGCTTGGTTTGATTACAAAAAGACCTTTTTCTCTGTCAATTCCGCTCACGTTACCCCAGGTAAATGTAACCAGTCCATACTTCGGCAGCATCATATTGGCTTCGTACACCTTCTTTTTCAGTTCTTCTAACATTCTATTGTCCTCCGTTCTTAAAGTCTACTATAGTCAATATATCTTAATTTTTATATGTTTTCAACTGATTTTCTGTAATATATGCCAATAATTACTAATTTTAGTATCTGAGTACGGTTCCGTATACGGCGGTTCTTTCGTTTTCACAAACTACTAGATAATAGTCAGGCATGAATGTGTATCCTAGCTTGGCTATTATTTTCTTTGAAAAGATTTGGTTCAAAACTTTTGCCACCTTTCTTCAGCTTCGCTGTCACCCACGTCACCCTTGGTTTAGGCTGTCTCCTTCCCACTACTAGGGCTAATTAGGAACTCTCATCCATGAGTGACGTGCGCTGCAAGGCGTACGAAAAAAAGGAGCAGGAAACTTGCGCTTCCTGCTCCTTAATTGTTCTTTATTCTGTTAGATTCCTGAATTACTTGATTATAACTCCGTCTTCTTCTACAACATTTTCTGTTATATCATCAACATCATTCATCTCACCGATTTCTATATCATCACCTTCATCAAATGATAATTCATCATCTAATGCGTAATCGGAACCGAGTTTAATATCACGGTATTTTCTCATACCTGTACCGGCTGGGATGTGTTTACCAATGATAACGTTCTCTTTCAGACCTACCAGTGGATCAATCTTGCCCTTGATTGCTGCTTCTGTCAGAACTTTTGTTGTCTCCTGGAAGGATGCTGCTGACAGGAAGGAGTTTGTAGCAAGGGATGCTTTTGTAATACCAAGCATGATCTGTTCTCCGGTTGCCGGCTCTTTGCCTTCTGCTTCCAGAGCTGCATTTGTATCTTCAAATTCCAGAATGTCTACATTTGTTCCCGGAAGGAATTCTGTATCTCCTGCTTCTTCGATACGGATCTTCTTCAGCATCTGACGAACGATAACCTCGATATGCTTATCGTTGATCTCAACACCCTGCAGACGGTATACACGCTGTACTTCCTGGATCATGTAATCCTGTACGGCGCGAAGTCCTTTGATCTTCAGGATATCATGAGGATTTACACTACCTTCTGTCAGTTCATCACCGGCTTCTAGTTTTGCTCCGTCTAATATTTTGATACGTGATCCGTAAGGGATCAGATATGCTTTGGATTCTCCTGTTTCTTCATTTGTAACGATAATCTCACGTTTTTTCTTCGTGTCGCTGATTGTTGCAGTTCCTGCAAACTCTGTGATAATTGCAAGTCCCTTCGGCTTTCTAGCCTCAAAAAGCTCCTCGACACGAGGAAGTCCCTGTGTGATATCCCCACCGGCTACACCACCGGTATGGAATGTTCTCATAGTAAGCTGTGTACCAGGCTCACCAATGGACTGGGCAGCGATAATACCAACAGCCTCTCCAACCTGTACCGGCTCACCGGTTGCCATATTGGCTCCGTAACATTTTGCACAGATACCGCTGTGTGAACGGCATGTTAAAATTGTACGGATCTTAATCTTCTTCAGTGTCTCACCATTTTCGTCGACACCTTTTTTCATGATCAGCTCTGCACGTTTCGGAGTAACCATATGGTTCTTCTTAACAAGTACATTGCCATCTTTATCTACGATATCCTCGCACAGGTAACGTCCTGTAATACGCTCCTGGAGGCTCTCGATCTCTTCATTTCCATCCATGAATGCATGTACATACATTCCAGGAATCGGACCATCCTTCGGTGCACAGTCTACTTCGTGGATGATAAGCTCCTGGGATACATCAACCAGACGTCTGGTCAGGTATCCTGAATCGGCTGTACGAAGGGCTGTATCAGAAAGTCCTTTACGTGCTCCATGCGCAGACATGAAGTACTCCAATACATCCAGACCTTCACGGAAGTTTGACTTGATAGGCAACTCGATCGTATGACCGGTTGTATCTGCCATCAATCCACGCATACCGGCAAGCTGTTTAATCTGTTTGTCAGATCCACGGGCTCCGGAATCCGCCATCATGAAGATGTTGTTGTATTTATCAAGTCCTGTCAGCAGGGCATGTGTCAGAGCATCGTCAGTTGTCTTCCATGTCTCAACAACTTCTTTGTAACGCTCTTCCTCTGTGATCAGACCACGCTTGAAGTTCTTTGTGATCTTATCTACTGTATCCTGTGCTTTCTGGATCATCTCTGGTTTCTGTGGCGGTACTGTCATATCTGAAATAGATACGGTCATCGCAGCTCTTGTAGAATACTTGTATCCGATTGCTTTTACATGGTCAAGAACTTCTGCTGTAGCAGTTGCTCCATGTGTATTGATAACTTTCTCAAGGATCTGTTTTAACTGTTTCTTACCTACGTGGAAATCAATCTCCAGTAACAGTTCGTTGCCTTCTACTTCACGATCTACGAATCCAAGATCCTGTGGAATGATCTCGTTGAAGATAAATCTTCCCAGTGTAGACTCAACAGTAGCTGTCTTATCTGTTCCGTCGGCAAGTGTCTTTGTTACACGTACTTTAATGCGTGAGTGCAGAGTAATTACCTGGTTCTCATATGCCAGGATTGCTTCGTTCACGCTCTTGAAGAACTTACCTTCTCCGATTGCTCCAGGTCTTTCCTGAGTCAGATAGTAAATACCAAGTACCATATCCTGTGAAGGTACAGCTACCGGTCCACCATCGGAAGGTTTCAGTAAGTTGTTCGGTGAGAGCAGAAGGAAACGACACTCAGCCTGTGCTTCTACAGACAGCGGAAGATGTACAGCCATCTGGTCTCCATCGAAGTCGGCGTTGAACGCGGTACATACGAGTGGATGAAGCTTGATCGCCTTACCTTCTACAAGGATCGGCTCAAATGCCTGGATACCCAGTCGGTGAAGTGTAGGGGCACGGTTTAACATAACCGGATGCTCTTTGATCACTTCTTCCAGAACATCCCATACTTCCGGCTGAAGTCTCTCTACCATTTTCTTAGCATTCTTGATATTGTGAGCAGTTCCATTCTGAACGAGTTCTTTCATTACAAATGGTTTGAACAGCTCGATCGCCATCTCTTTCGGAAGACCGCACTGGTAAATCTTAAGTTCCGGTCCTACGACGATAACGGAACGTCCGGAGTAGTCAACACGCTTACCAAGCAGGTTCTGACGGAAACGTCCGGATTTACCTTTCAGCATATCAGAGAGGGACTTAAGAGCACGGTTACCCGGTCCTGTAACCGGACGGCCACGGCGTCCGTTGTCGATCAGTGCATCTACTGCTTCCTGTAACATTCTCTTTTCGTTTCTTACGATAATGTCCGGAGCACCTAACTCAAGCAGACGTTTCAGACGGTTGTTTCTGTTGATAATTCTTCTGTACAGATCATTCAGGTCAGATGTTGCAAAACGTCCACCATCTAACTGAACCATCGGACGCAGATCCGGTGGGATGACCGGAATATTATTCATGATCATCCACTCTGGTTTGTTACCGGACTCACGGAAAGCTTCTACAACTTCCAGACGTTTTACGATTCTTGCACGTTTCTGTCCGGTAGCTCCCTGTAAGCCTTCTGTCAGTTCATTGTATTCTTTGTCAAGGTCGATTGCTTCCAGCAGTTCCTGTACGGATTCAGCACCCATACCTACTCGGAAAGCACTTCCCCATTTTTCTCTTGCTTCCTGATATTCCTGTTCAGACAATACCTGTTTGTACTGAAGGTCTGTATCCCCTTTGTCCAGCACGATATAGGATGCGAAATACAGAACTTTCTCCAGTGTTCTTGGAGACAGATCCAAGATCAGTCCCATACGGCTCGGGATTCCTTTGAAGTACCAGATATGGGATACCGGAGCTGCAAGAGCAATGTGTCCCATACGCTCACGTCGTACGCTTGCTTTTGTAACTTCTACACCACAGCGGTCACAAACGACACCTTTGTAACGGATCTTTTTATATTTACCACAGTGGCATTCCCAGTCTTTGCTTGGTCCGAAAATCTTTTCGCAGAACAAACCATCTTTCTCCGGTTTCAGAGTTCTATAGTTAATTGTCTCCGGTTTTGTTACTTCTCCCCTTGACCATTCCAGAATCTTTTCAGGTGACGCCAAACCGATTTTGATTGCATCAAAAGTCATAGGCTGAAATGTTTGTTCCTTAGTATTTTCTGGCATACTGGCACCCCTTTCTATTCGTTATCTGCATCATATGCATAGTCATCAGTTTCATTAAAATCGATTGAGAAGTCATCCTCTTCCGGCTCTTCTTCTACATCAACGAGTTCTTCTCCCTGGAATTCCTGTTCGGTATATCCATGTTTACCGAAGTCATCGTCCTGTCCGTATCTTCTGTCTCCTTCAATCAATGAGCGGAAATCTGTATTACCCATCTCTGAGGTTTCCATGATCTCAACTTCTGTATTGTCATCGCGCAGTACACGTACATCCAGTCCGAGAGACTGTAACTCTTTGAGCAATACTTTGAAGGATTCCGGAATACCTGGCTCAGGGATGTTCTCACCTTTGATGATCGCTTCGTATGTCTTCACACGACCGATAACATCATCGGATTTGACTGTCAGGATCTCCTGCAGAGTATAAGATGCACCATAAGCTTCCAGTGCCCAAACCTCCATCTCTCCGAAACGCTGTCCACCGAACTGTGCCTTACCACCTAATGGCTGCTGTGTAACCAGTGAGTAAGGACCCGTTGAACGTGCGTGGATCTTATCATCTACCAGGTGATGCAGTTTCAGGTAATGCATATGTCCGATTGTTACCGGGCTGTCGAAGAACTCTCCTGTTCTACCATCACGAAGACGTACTTTACCGTCTCTTGAAAGCGGTACACCCTTCCACAGTTTTCTGTGGTCTCTGTTCTCATACAGATAATCCAAGACTTCCGGAAGGAGTTCCTGTTCGTGTTTTGCTTTGAACTCTTCCCAGCTTAAGTTGACATAGTCATTAGCCAGATCAAGAGTATCCATAATATCATTCTCATTTGCACCGTCAAATACCGGTGTTGCAATGTTAAATCCAAGTGCTTTTGCTGCCAGGGACAAGTGAATCTCCAATACCTGTCCGATGTTCATACGTGATGGTACACCCAGTGGGTTCAGCACGATGTCAAGCGGACGTCCGTTTGGCAGGAATGGCATATCTTCTACAGGAAGTACACGAGAAACGACACCCTTGTTACCATGACGACCAGCCATCTTATCTCCAACGGAGATCTTTCTCTTCTGTGCAATGTAAATACGAACGGACTGATTTACACCAGGTGACATCTCGTCACCGTTCTCTCTTGTAAATACTTTCGCATCTACAACAATTCCGTATTCACCATGTGGTACTTTCAAAGATGTATCACGTACTTCACGTGCTTTTTCACCGAAGATCGCACGAAGAAGTCTCTCTTCTGCTGTCAGTTCTGTCTCTCCCTTCGGAGTCACTTTTCCGACCAGGATATCACCGGCACGCACTTCTGCACCAATGCGGATGATTCCTCTGTCATCCAGATCTTTCAGAGCTTCATCTCCAACTCCCGGAATATCTCTTGTGATCTCTTCCGGTCCGAGTTTTGTATCACGTGCTTCTGCTTCGTATTCTTCAATATGAACGGATGTATATACATCATCCTGTACAAGTCTTTCACTTAAGAGTACCGCATCCTCGTAGTTATAACCTTCCCAGGTCATAAATCCGATCAATGGGTTCTTACCTAACGCAAGTTCACCGTTTGATGTAGACGGTCCGTCTGCGATAACGTCTCCGGCTTCTACTCTGTCACCTTTGAACACGATCGCTCTCTGGTTGTAGCAGTTGCTCTGGTTGCTTCGTTGGAACTTCGTCAGTTTATATTTTCTGAGTTTTCCGTCATCCTGCTTAATCTGAATCTCTGTGGATGTAGATCTCTCTACGATACCGCCTTCTTCAGCAACAACACATACTCCAGAGTCAACGGCTGTCTTCTCTTCCATACCGGTTCCGACTACAGGAGCCTCTGTAATAAGAAGCGGTACTGCCTGACGCTGCATGTTGGATCCCATCAGCGCACGGTTCGCATCATCATTCTCCAGGAAAGGAATCAAGGCTGTAGCTACAGAGAATACCATCTTAGGAGAAACATCCATGTAATCGAACATCTTTCTCTCATATTCCTGTGTCTCTTCACGATAACGACCGGATACATTCTTACGAACAAAATGTCCTTCTGCATCCAGCTGTTCATTCGCCTGTGCTACATGGTAGTTATCTTCTTCATCCGCTGTCATATAAACAACTTCGTCTGTTACACGCGGATTTTCCGGATCGGAGTGATCAATCTTACGGTACGGAGCCTCAACGAATCCATACTGATTGATTCTTGCATAACTTGCAAGAGAGTTGATCAGACCGATATTCGGGCCTTCAGGTGTCTCAATCGGACACATTCTTCCGTAATGGGAGTAGTGAACATCTCGAACCTCGAATCCGGCACGGTCTCTTGACAGACCACCCGGTCCAAGGGCTGACAGACGTCTCTTATGTGTCAGCTCACCTAACGGGTTGTTCTGATCCATGAACTGTGACAGCTGAGAAGAACCAAAGAATTCTTTTACTGCTGCTGTTACTGGTTTGATGTTGATCAGGGACTGTGGTGAAATACCTTCCAGATCCTGTGTTGTCATACGCTCACGTACAACTCTCTCCAGTCTTGAAAGACCGATTCTGTACTGGTTCTGAAGCAACTCACCGACAGCACGGATACGTCTGTTTCCGAGGTGGTCGATATCATCATCATTTCCAAGTCCATATTCCAGATGCATATTATAGTTGATAGACGCAAAAATATCTTCTTTTGTGATATGTTTCGGGATCAGATCATGGATGTCTCTTCTGATCGCGTCTTTTAATTCATCAATGTCTCCTGCTGACTCTTCTAACAGATTAGCCAGTACCGGATAATAAACAAGTTCTGTTACCCCAACCTCTGCCGGATCAATGTCAACAACAGTCTTAAGATCTACCATCAGATTCGACAGAACTTTAACTTTTCTGTCCTCTTCCGGCAACTCAATCCATACATATGGAACTGCTGCATTCTGGATCTCATCTGCAATCTCTCTTGTAACCTTAGTTCCGGCTTCTGCGATCACTTCTCCGGTCAGAACACTTGCTACGTCCTCTGCAAGGATCTGTCCTGAAATACGATTTTTCAGCAGAAGTTTTTTATTAAATTTATAACGTCCGACTTTCGCCAGATCATAACGTCTCGGATCGAAGAACATGCTTGTGATCAGGCTCTCTGCACTGTCCACTGCAAGCGGCTCGCCCGGGCGGATCTTCTTATATAATTCCAGAAGACCTTCCTGATAATTGGTAGCGGCATCTTTCTCGAAACTTGCAAGGATCTTCGGCTCTTCACCGAACACTTCCAGGATCTCCGGATTCGTACCAACACCAAGTGCACGAATCAATACTGTGATCGGCACCTTTCTGGTTCTGTCTACACGTACATAGAAAACGTCATTGGAGTCTGTCTCATATTCCAGCCATGCACCACGGTTCGGGATAACAGTAGCGGAATACAGTTTTTTACCAACTTTATCATGTGAAATTGCATAATAAATACCTGGTGAACGAACGAGCTGACTTACGATTACTCGCTCTGCACCATTAATCACAAATGTTCCGGTTGCAGTCATTAACGGCAGGTCACCCATGAAAATCTCATGCTCGTTAATCTCGTCTGTCTCCTTGTTGTGGAGTCTCACTCTCACTTTCAGCGGTGCTGCATATGTTGCGTCACGCTCTTTGCACTCATCGATCGTATATTTTACTTCATTCTCGCATAAAGTAAAATCTACAAATTCCAGGCTGAGATGACCGCTATAATCGGCGATAGGGGAAATGTCATCAAATACTTCTTTTAATCCTTCATCCAGGAACCACTGATAAGAATCTTTCTGGACTTCGATCAAATTCGGCATCTGAAGCACTTCTTTTTGTCTGGAATAGCTCATACGTGAACTTTTTCCGCTTTTGATAGGACGAATTCTGTTTTTCTCCATATTGACGTTTCACTCCTCGTTTATTTTTTGGCGGGCTTTACGAATGCCCTTAAATATTGAAAATTCCGGCAAAAACCTTCGTATTTTACTGGTTTTTGTGCAATATCATGGCATAACTTTCCACAATAGCGCATTTTTAACTATAGCATAGCGATATTTAGCTTGTCAATACCCAATTTGAACTTTTTTTCAAACTTTTTTCAAAATAACAGGAGGCATCGTGCTCTCTGCACAGTGCCTCCTGCTTTTCATTTTATGTCTGTAGTATCTGCAAACTATTTTACGGTCACTTTTTTAACCTTAGACCAGTCAGAATGTAAATTCATCTGCTCACCATTGTATTTTACTGTCGTATAAGTACGAACTCTTACATAGTAAACTTTTTTAGATTTTAAGTTTTTCACTGTCTTTGTGACAACCGAGTTCTTTGTGATCTTTTTATTCTTCACAGCTTTTACAAAGTTCTTATCTGTAGAATACTGTACCTGATATCCGGTTACTTGTGTCGTCTGTTTGCTCCATTTTACATTAAATCTCTTCTTTGCGGCTTTTAATGATTTTACTTTTACAGATTTCGGAGCAATCTTGAATGTCTTTGTCTTTGTTCCGTTGTAATCACCCTTGAATGTAAGAGTTACTTTGTATTTTCCAACGTTCTTGCAGTTACCTGCATATTTTACAGTGTAGCCTTTGATTACTTCGCCTTTTGCGTTCTTAACTGTTACTTGCGGTTTCTGTACTTTGCCATTGTAAATGTATCTTGTATTGGAAAGTGTAATTGACTTCGGAGTGGCCGCTACTTTTGCATCATCTGCATCTTTAGCATCTTTTAACTCTTTCAGTGTGGTCTCTGCTTTCTCAAGTACATCTTTGTTGCTTACCAGTTTTTTCTGTGCATCTGTCAGTGCATCGTAAGCTATTCTTGCTTCTTTGATCGCATCTTCGGATTCCAGTGTTACATCTCCGATCGCACTGATTTTATTTGTAACTTCCTCTGCGGCCTTAACATCGGCTGCTTTTGCATCCTGTAATTCTTTCAGTGTACTCTCTGCTTTCTCAAGTACATCTTTGTTGCTTACCAGTTTTTTCTGTGCATCTGTCAGTGCATCGTAAGCTGTTCTTGCTT
>NZ_QUFR01000011.1:0-82912 GCF_003478575.1 Dorea sp. AF24-7LB | reverse complement strand
TTTCTGTGCATCTGTCAGTGCATCGTAAGCTGTTCTTGCTTCTTTGATCACATCTTCGGATTCCAGTGTTACTGTTCCAATATTTGTAATATTTTTAGAAACCTGATCTGCTGCTTTCAAATCTGCAAGATCTTTTTCTGCTTTCTCAAGCACATCTTTGTTGCTTACCAGTTCTTTCTGTGCATCTGTCAGTGCATCGTAAGCTGTTCTTGCTTCTTTGATCACATCTTCGGATTCCAGTGTTACTGTTCCAATATTTGTAATATTTTTAGAAACCTGATCTGCTGCTTTCAAATCTGCAAGATCTTTTTCCGCTTTCTCTAATACATCGTAATTTGTTACCAAAGTCTTCTGTTTATCTGTTAATTTATTGTAAGCTGTTCTTGCCTGTTTTATCTTGCTCTCAGATTTCAATGTAACTGTTCCGATATTTTTGATTTTGGTTACTACAGCATCTGCTTTCTGCAAATCACTCAGTTCGCTTTCTGCTTTCTGTAATACAGCATAATTTGTTACCTGTTTTTTCTGGTCTGCGGTTAATGCATTATATGCTGATCTTGCAGCTTTGATTGTACTTGATGAGCTAAGTGTTACTTCACCGATTCCATCAATTTTATTTTTAACATTTTCTACCTGAAGATCGCTCAGTTTTTTTTCTGCTGCTTCTAATACATCGTAATTTGTTACCTGTTTTTTCTGGTCATCTGTCAATGCATTATATGCAGTTCTTGCAGCTTTGATTGTACTTGATGAGCTAAGTGTCACTTCACCGATTCCATCAATTTTTGTTTTAACATTCTCTACCTGAAGATCACTCAGTTTTTCTTCTGCTGTTTCTAATACATCGTAATTCGTTACCTGTTTTTTCTGGTCATCTGTCAATGCGTCATATGTATCTCTTGCATCCTTAATCGCATCTTTTGAGTCCAGTGTTACATCTCCGATCGCGCTAATTTTGCTTTCAGCATTCTCTACCTGAAGCTTGCTCAGTTTTTCCTCAGCCGTTTTAATTGCATCTGCGTTTTTAATCTGTTCTTTCTGTTCGTCAGTCAGTAAATTGTAAGCTTTCTTAGCTTCTTCAATTGCTTTTTCAGAATTTAATGTAATATCATCAAGAGCATCAATTGTCTTCTGTGCATATTCTACAGCATCCAGCACTGTAACCTTGCAATATGCATTGCAGGCACCTCTTGTATTATCGTTATTATAATAACGTCCAGATACTACATAAGTTCCCGGTTTATCAAAAGATACTTTGAATTTACCATCTTTATCTACTTCAATATCTTCGCGGTAATCTTCATCTGTAACCTTATCTGCTCCATTCTTTCCGACGAAAATCATTGTATATGCACCATCTTCATTATTACATGGTCCATACTGTGGTGTGTGCATAGAGCTTGTATAACGATAAGTCAGTTCTACATCAGACCCAACCCCCGTTGTAACGTCGTCTGTCTCAATTGCGCTGTAAGGTGTGTAATCCTGTCCCGGTCCATATTCTCCAAAGAAACCATATCCAGGATATCCATATCCTGCGCCCCAGTTTCCGGCTGCCTGATAGAATGTATATTTGTCTCCGTCTTTTGCTTTATACTGTGCACTTACCGTAGGCGCATCAATACCATTTAAGCACCAGAGCTGATCCATTCCCCATCCAAACATATCTGTGATCCATCCGCTGGATCCGATATCTACAGTTGCAAGTTCGTCTGTCATTCCTTTATCTGTTAATGCCTGAAGTAAGATATGAAGCGGTGTGATATAATCCGCATCATCCGGTGCATTTTTAATCTTGTAGGATTGGAAAGACGGTACCTCGTCTTTGTTCATTGTTACTTTCGTATACGGAAGAATGGTTCCGTCATCCTGTTCTGCTCTTACATAGCAGGTAATTGTATTCTTGTCTGATGAATCTGCGTTATCTGCAGCAGATACTGCCATTGGCAGGATAAATGCAAGCATACAGATACTAACTATAGCAGTCATTATTTTGTTTTTAAACTTCATAAATCTTATTTCCTCCCTTTTCTCTTTTCTTTATATATAAAACCTCAGATAAATTCTGAGATATAAGCACAACAACAATAAAAAACCGGCTCCTGAATCACCCAATTCAAAAGCCGGTTATATGCACACACAAGAAAAACATCTGTTTTTCTTCGCACAGCACAACAAATCTTTTATCTAATGTTTCAACTTCGGATTGGGCAAAGTCAAGGATGCAGCACTCCGTGTATCTGACTTAGTCTGTGTACTATAATGGTAAAAATTTCATATTATAATTTCCAGACTTCACAGTGACCGTCTCGCGAGGCTTCTCACCTCATTCCACTGCCGGGGGATTTCTTTATCAATCATCCCGGGCGCACTGACCTTTCTTATTCTCTTTTTTATTCATTTCATAATGATACAATATTTTGTTTCATATTTCTACTATTTTGTTTTTACTTTTTTGTAAGATGACCATCCTGAATACAGCTTTGTTGTCTTTCCGTTTATTTTCACAGTTTTGTATGTGCGTACTTTTACATAATACAGCCTCTTAGATTTTAATTTTTTCACTGTTTTCTGCACTGTTGTATTCTTAGATATCGTTATGGTCTTTACTGATTTTTTAAATTTCTTATCCGTTGTATAAGAAAACTGATAACCGGTTGTCTGGGTTTTCTGTCTGCTCCATTTTGCTGTAAAGCTTTTCTTTCCGGCTTTCAAAGTTGTGATCTTTGTTCCCTTTGGCACAATCTGAAATGTCTTTGTGACCGTGCCTTTGTAATCACCTTTGAATTTTACAGTCACTTTATAGCTTCCGACATTTTTTCGTCCAGACGCATAGGATACGGTATAGTTACTCGTTGCAACGATCTGCCCTTTGGCATTTTTCGCCTTCACGGTTGGTTTCTGCGACTTTCCATTATATGTATAACTTGTTTTCGCAAGAGTTACATTCTTTTCCTGTATGACCTCTTTTTCCGGCTCGACTTCCGGTTCTTTTTTGGAAATATCCAGTGAAACGCTTGTGATCGGCGCCGTGTAATCGCATCCAGCTTTTCCATCTTTATTTTGGTATTTCACATATGGAAATGTGATTGTAAGATCCGTATCATCCGGTGTAAGAGATTCTTCTGAGTAGCTGACATATTCTGTCACATCTCTTGTCTTTCCGTTCGTATAGGTCGCAATAACCTGCATACCGGATGGGTCGAATTTTTCTCCTTCTTTATAAGATGTCTTCTTCGGCTGCTTTGTCACTTCCAGTTTACTGATCGTCGCTCCAAGCGCCATCATATGGTTGGAATCATTTCTAAAATACAGTGTTCCATATTCATCCACGATTGGATTACAAAGTGAGTATTGTGCCTGCGCTCCCGAAGGGGTAAATAATGTATATGCCGTATTGTAAGTTTTTCCATTTACTTCTTCTGCCTCGATATCGGCAGACTCTGTCTGTCCCGGTTGATCGGAAATGACACGCAGTCTCCCCGGAGTATAATTGTCAAAGAAATAGACATACACTTTTCCGCTTTCTTTTTCATATGCTTTTGTCAATAATCCGCTCGTCTGCGGATATCCCTGGGTCGGCACAACGTAAGCTACAGACATTGTTTTTAAATCCAACACTGCAATTCCATGCCCTTTGTATGCACCGAACTGTTCCGAACCGGATACACCTACGTATGCTCTTCCGTTGTAAACAGTTGGCGTAGATGTACTCATTGTAAGTTCCGATCCTTCACTGTTTGATAATTTGATCCAATGAAGGGAATCTTTGTCAAACGTTCCGTCTTCATTCACAGAAATACGATAGAGATACCCTGATTTTGATGTGAAATAATAATCACCTGTCGGATTATCACCTTCTGTATCTTTCATAATATTACACCTGATATCCCCGGTAAATGGCAATGTCAGATCATCGATCACTCTTCCATTTTTCGGATTCATGGACAGCACATGTGCATATCCATCCTTATATCCACTTTCTCCGTCTTCCGTTCCCTGCAGCAGGAATTTTCCGCTCTCATCCGCGTAAGTTCCTGCCCAATAGTAGCCACCTTTTCCGGTATGTGTCCAGGTTGCCACTTTCTTTTCATTTGTCTGGGACGGGTCTTCATCTGCTGCCGAAATACATACATAATTCGCTTCTGTTGTCTCTGAATTCCAGAAACCGGTATAAATATATCCGTTTTTATACGTAATCTGGCAGTTCGGCTGTCCACCGAGCGGATCTTCATAAACCCACAGCGATTCCATTGTCTTTGCATTAAATGCCTGGATCGTTCCCTGGCTGAGTCCGACAAAAATCATTCCGTCCGCATAAGTCGGTGGCTGGATCGCAAAGGAAGAAGGTCTTACAAGCGCACCTCCGCGTTTCACCAGTTTTCCGGTTATCGTATCCATTTTCAGCAGATTCTTACTGTCGTATGTGTACAGATATCCGTCTACAAGAATCGGATGTCCGCAGTAGCCGTCAAAATCATCTTTATTTGCCCAGTAGAGAACGCTGTCTTCCGCTTTGACCGGTGTCTTCTCATCTAAGACTACGTTATTATTCTCATCCCGGAAACTCGGCCACTGAGAATTCAGATCTTTAATTTCTGTATTTTCCGGCGCTTCTTCCAGTGTAACCGGAACTTTGATATCCTCCTCCACACGGAAATCTGTCACCCTGACTGCCTTGTAACCATTTTTTGTAATCGTATAGGAATACGGTATTCCAGGCAACAGTTCACAGATTCCATTTTCCGTATAAACAGTAGTATGATCCGTCTCATTCTGAATGAAAATATTTGCATCTTCCGGATCTACCTGAAATGTCACCTGAACCGGTTCTTTTTTCTTCACACAGATTGTGTATGTATTCTGCACAGTATCCGGATTCGCATGCGCAACCTGGATTTTTATCTTCTCATCTGCTCCATTTTCAGAAATCGGGACTTCTATATCCGACAGATCAGAATACGTCTTATCGCCAATGACTGCATAATAGCCGCTATCATACCAGTTTTCATTCTCTTCATTCAGGAAACTTCCGGAAAGGTTTACAGATTTCGTTCCTTTTGCAACATTTACCTGATATTCATAAATTTCCCGGTCAAACGCCTCTGCCGTTCCATTTGCATTTACAAATGTAAGATCTCCGGAATCGTTTGATGCTTTCAATGACTTTAAATGCAGAGAACGCCGGATATTCATTTCATAATTCTGGTAATAAGTCACACCGGATACTTCTTTGTAAGTGACGATCGTCACTGTATTTCCATACGCACACGCTTCGATCACATGCCCCAGCACCGTTGCTCCTTTGCTCGTATTTACTGCTGCAATTCTTGTCTGCTCTGTCTGGGTTCCATCGGATTGCTTTGTCCAGACTGCTTTCACCTGATAATCATTTTGCGTATTCGCCTGTACATAAATGGCGCTGTTTGCATCCGGTACCGCGTACTGGTACATATGCCGACCAGATTCAAATTCCTGCTCCGGTGTAAACACTTCCCGTCTGCTGCCCATAGCAGCATTGTACATTGCAAATCCCGCAAGTCCGTCTTTTTCTTCCGGTTCTGCGGCGGTCACCGTCATTGTGCCGTCCGTAACCGCTTTCACTTGAAATGTCTCTTTTGCAAAATAGGTATCATCCTTTGATGCAATGTAAGAGTAGGAAGCACCCGGAATCAATGCATACGTTCCATCCTCTTCCGGTTCGATCTCTTTATCTTTCGCATCTACAATGACTGCTTTCACGCCATCCGGTGTTTTCAGCGTTACCGGTACTTTTTCAACCAGATTTACTTTGAAATGATAGGTACGCGATTTTCCATTCGTGTGGGCAACTGTCACAGTAACCGAATTTGTGCCTTTGGAAAGATTACAGTTTCCATCTTCCGAAACAGTATCTCCATTTTTTACCGTCACGCTGTAGCCGTCCGTTCCATAGGTTTTCGTTTCTACCGATACTCTACTGCTGACTGTATCTGTCTCATATTCTGTAATATCCGGCTCAAATCCCAGATTCAGCGCACGACCTTTTGCATCTTTCAGCGAAATGTCTGCGGTCGGGACACGTTCAAACGTCACCTGGTATTTCTGCACCTGCACACCACTTGTGCCGGAAGAGTTTTTCACCGTATAACGTGCTTCCACCTGAAGTTTTCCACCAGTCATTCCTTCTTTTACACCGGAAGTGCAATCGTTCTTTTCACTTTCCCACGCAATGGTTTCTCTCTCTGCGGATGGCTCCGAATCCTGCGTATCTTCCTTTACTTCCCTCCAGGAAAGGACTGCTGATGCATTTTCCCTGTCCGGAAGATCCTGGCCACGCTCTGCATAGAGGTATACCTTTTCATTTTCCCCGGCACGGTCGTCCACCTCACAGGTTACGCTGTGTCCATCCGCATCCGTTTCATATGCATATGCCTGTTTTTTTCCATCTGCATCTGTCCGGCTTTTCAGTAATTTCACATCGCTAAACCATTTTCCGGACGGGAGTTCCGCCTGAATGGTCATACTTTTTGTAATCTTCAACTCTTTTCCGTCTGCGTTTTCATAACTGTTATAACCGCCATCGGATATTTCATAGCTGTATGTTCCGGGTCTTAAACTGATCGTTGTCCCTTTTGCCGTAACGGTGTTGTCATACGCATCTGTAAACTTAAGCGTCAGATTCTTCTGTGTTTTCCCGTCCTGCGTCGCATTTATCGTGATCTTTACGGCTGCCGCACTCAGATATTTTTCATATGCGGCAATTGCATTATTCAATTCTTTTAAAAGAGACGCCGCTACATCCTCTTCGGCATTGCGGTACGTTTTTCTTGCATTGTCATATGCCTTTGCACATGCCGGATCTTTCTGCACATGGTTCGTCATCTTCTCGTATTCTGCCATGCGAAAAAGCAACGCACTTCTGCTTTTTGCATATTCTGTCATCTCAGTAAATTCTACTACCTGAATATCTTCCGGTGACGCATCCAGATCATAACTGCCGTCGTCGCAGAACACGCAATAGTTTCCCGCTTTCCCTTCTATTTTCTTTACGAAGCTGTCATCTACACTTCTTTCGAATTTGTATCCACTTTTCTGCAAAGCCGTCCAGATGGTATCTCCTGCCTCATACGTTACATATACCGGCAAGATCAGATTCTCATTTTTACCGGATGCTGCCAGAACGAAACTTCCTGCTCTCTTCGCGGTTTCTTCTTTCTGTTCCGTCAAATCTGCCGTCTGCTTTTTTGCACTGTCTGGTTCACTCTGCATTTGACTGTCTTTTGCAGAACTTTCCTGCTCATAACTTTCCTTTGCAAAACTGCTCTGCGTGGTGCTCTCATCCGCCGCATACACAACCGGCCCCGTACTGACGCTTACCATCGTCACACATAGTATTCCCGCAAGTAATCGTTTCCACCGTTTCGTTTTCATGCGCATTCTCCTTCATTCTTATCTCGTTTGTTTCTGCTCAAATATTCTCTGGCTATCCTGCTGTACTTTTTGAATCAGCCAGCTCATTTTGCCAGCTTTATCTGTATCTCCAGCACAGATAATGATCCCGGAAACATTTCCATTTACTCCTTCGTTTCTTACAAAGACAAATCACTTTTTCCACATAAGCAAGCATTTCCTTTCTTTCTTTTTCGCTTACGGTATGCCCGCTGAATCTCGCTTTCTGATTAAGGAAATGCATCCGTTCGCTTTCTGCCTGCGCACATGTTTCATCAGCCTCCGTTGCACCTGCAAAACCTGCCACCGGCACTTCCATGCCACATACTTTCACCTCGCACAGTTCCATAAGCTTCTGACTGTAGCCATACAATTCCGCAACTGCTGCCGCTGGTTCCATCTTACTGACTTCTATTTCAAAAGAAACTAATTTTTTTCTTCTCTTCCATAAAATGATAACGCTGATTCCCACAATAACAAGCACCAGAATCAGCAGAAACAGCCACAGAAGATGTTTCCCAGTCTGTCCACGGAATACAGGTTTGTCATTCGAACTCTTCTCCTGCTGACCGTCCGCTTTTTGCGGCTCGTAGGTCTGTCCGCTTTTCTGATATAATTTTCCTGCTGCTCCGCCTTTTCCGTTTGTGCCTGACAGGATGTCTGATAATTTCTGCTCATCTTCCTTATCTGTATAACCCGGCGTCACTTCAAACGGGATCCAGCCAACGCCGTCCAGATAATATTCTGTCCACGCATGCGCCTGTTTTTTCTTAATTTTCACCGGCTGTCCGGCTTTCACATTTCTCATCTCATCTGCGGACACATAATAACCTTCCACATAGCGCGCAGGCACTCCGAGATAGCGAAGCATCAATGTAGCTGCTGTCGCATAGTGTACATCATATCCATTTTTTGTCTGCTCAAACGTATAGCGCAGAAAATCCTGTTTGCCATTATCTGTTCGTACAGCTTCATTATAATTCAACTGGTTCGCCAAAGTATCCTTCACCAGCTTTAAGATCTCTGTCAGCGAATGTTCTTCCTTTTTTTCATTTTTCAGAAGTTCTTCCATCACACCGATTGCCGTGTTCGTAAGGCGGAGATCTTTTGCATAGACAAATTTCCGGTATGCCTCTTCCTTCTTAAGATACTGCTGTACTTTTTGCTCCTTCTGGTGTTTTTCAATCCAGACTGCCTGTTTGTACCAGTCCGCCGTACTTCCGGTGTAGTATGTCAGTTTTTCTTTTCCGGTCTGCGCCGGATTTTCTGTATCTCCGATCACATCTTCCGCAAAAGCGGTTCCTGCTTTCAAACCATATGGTAAATACCTGTTTTTCTCGCATGCCGATACATTTTCAACTATCACGGACGCTGTTTTTTTCTTACCGGAAAGTCCAAGTGCCTCGCCCGTTACGTTCTGTCCGTAGAGGCCCGATCTGTGCATCCAGTAAAATAAAGCTTTTCCTTCTTTTCGATCTTTCGCATCCAGTGGCTCCCAGGAACTCCCTGTATAGATTTCCCCGGTCATCTGTCTGAGATAAAGTTTCTGCGGATGCTCCATCGTGACAAGAAGCGCTGTCTTTTTACTCTGTGTCCGCTGTTTTACATCCGTAAGCACACCCTCTGTCAGCGCAGTCTCTCCATGATCGTAACGCATGGCATGCATTTTTCCTGCAAGTTCCAACCTTGCATGTCCGGCATTGAGCGTATCTACACCTGTACGTTCCAGGATTTCTTTTACGATTCCACTCCCTGCGAGGCAGATGCCGGCTATCAGCACCAACGCACCTGCAAGTGCTATCCTGTTCTTCCAGAATCTTTTTCGTAAACTATCTCCTGCCATACCGGAACGGCACGCAAAATATATGGCAAGAAAGAGTGTTCCTGCAAACAGTCCCCATCTTTTCCGGAAAAATCCGATTCCATATCCTGCCATCCAGATTGTCCAGACCACAAGGAGCATTCCTGTTCTTTTCTTTTTCACAAGAACAAAAAGCAACATTCCGAGAAGTACTGCAAGAAGAACTGCTGCCAGTACACTTCCTGCTTTTCCATGCACCGGATAATCCAGCCAGATTTTCCCTGTCTTTCCTGTGAGAAATGCTCTCCAGACATTTCCCTGTCTGCTGAAACCATTTTTCACAGCCTTTCTCTTTACCAGCGCTGTAAGAAGCAGGATTATGCTGAGCCCTGCGAACCACCAGTTGTCGGAAATGGCTTTCTTATTCTGTTTTTTCTTTGTGATATAAAGTCCTGCCAATATAACATCCTTCCTACATTTTACACGCTGTTCTTTACAAACTGTTTCTTATAATCTCTTCTTTGTGATCTGTTCTTTATAATTCCATTCTTATCAGATCTTCTCTGTAAGTTCCGGCGCAGTAGATGATCCTGCCCGGTTCCGCAATTCTTCGTTCCGGTTCTCTGGCGCAGAGCACCTCTGTCACCTGCGCTTCCTTTAGCTCATCCGGAAGATTTCCTTCTACCTGATTTTCCATTCCAAAAACAATCACTTTCGCATATGTATTCTGCGTCTGCTCTTTCACCGGAAATTCTCCTTTTAACATCTGCGCGATCGCCTGCTGCAATTCTTCCTCTGTTCCGACCGGCATATAACAGCTCTCCTCATTCTGCTGCCATCCAAGTGTAAATGTCTCACCCATTTCCCAGATCATCTGAGCAGCAGATGAAACAACTTCTGCCATCGTATCCATTTCTCCTGCTTCTGCCTGTCCTTCCTTATTCCAGAACAAAAGCAATGTTTTTATTTCCGGAAGGCTCGGCTCTCTTATGATAAGCTGCCCTCTCTTTGATGATAATTTCCAGTGGATCTGCCGCAGGCTGTCACCGGGTGCATAATCGCGGAGCGCATACGTCTCGGTCTGATCGTTTCCTTTCCGGAACGGCGACCATTCTTCGGCATCCTCTGTACTTCCAGCTGCCGGCTCTAAAACTATCTGCGGTACAAATGTATCCGGCAGTACAACCGTTTTTGCCACAGACTGTGTCCCGTTCTCTTTACAGCGGACAGCAAGAAAACCAAGCCAATCCATCAGAAAAACTCCGGTTATCTTCAACGTCAGATAACCGCAATAATCTGAGCGAAAGGAAAAACTTTCTTTTGTCTGTTTCTCTGTCACTGTCGGAATCTCAATCTCCTGTTCCGTCATTTCTTTCGTCAGCCTGTTTTTCATCTGTACTCTGACAAAACTATGAAATACCGGAAGTTTTCCTCTGTTTTCAACAAAAATATCCGCAGACTGTTCTTTTCCTTTTTCGGCAGACGCCGGGCAGAAAATCTCCATTTTCAGATTCTTTCTTATGTACAGATTCAAAGCTGTACTTATAAACGGAATCAGAAACCAGAACACCACGCAATAAAATGCTATGGCACTGTCACGAAAAAATACAACTGTTCCAAGTACCGCCAGCACAAATATCCAGCTGATCATTCCTTTGATCCTTTGTTTTCTCATTGAATCACTGACTCCTTTATCTCCGGTCCCGGAATCTGTTCTGTCAGTTCTTTTAAGACAAACTCCGCAGACTGTTCATGCAGTCTGGCTTTGGCGGAAAGCAACAGTCTGTGCACACATACCGGTGCAAAGATTTCCAGCACATCTGCCGGTATCACATAATCCCGCCCTTTGATAAATGCACATGCTTTCGCGCTCCGGCATACTGCAAGCGCCGCTCTCGGACTTAAGCCAAGCTGAATATTTTCCTGTGTTCTCGTCGCTTCAACAAGTTCTGAAATATAATTGTAAATCAGATCATCCACATAGATGTTCTGCACCTCTCCGATCAGTCCGAGAAGTTCCGGAATATCCACTGCCGGCTGCACATCATCCAGCGGATTGGCGTGATGTCTGTCTTTCATCATCTCAATCTGCCCGGCACGATCCGGGTATCCCATTTTCAGTTTCATCAGGAAACGGTCAAGCTGTGCATTCGGCAGTTTCTGAGTACCCGCTGTACCGACCGGATTCTGGGTCGCAAGAACAATAAATGGTTCTTCCAGTTTTCTCGTGACGCCGTCCACTGTCACCTGTTTTTCCTCCATTGCTTCCAGAAGCGCTGCCTGTGTCTTGCTGGACGTACGGTTGATCTCGTCTGCCAGCAGAAGATTTGTCATGATCGCGCCCGGTTTATACTGCAATTCTCCTGTCTGCATATCATAAGCAGAAAATCCGACAATATCAGACGGCATCGTGTCCGGTGTAAACTGGATACGCTTATTATCCAAGCCAAGCGCCTTCGCAAATGCTGTCGCAAGTGTTGTTTTTCCGGTTCCCGGCACATCCTCCAACAGCACATGTCCCTGTGCCAGTACTGCGATCAGAACTTTCTCTATGACATCATCTTTTCCGACAATGGCTTTTTTCACTTCTTCCTGTATCTGTACTATTTTATCGTGCATATCTGTTCCTTTCTCCCTGCTATCCTTCTGCATTTTATTTAAAATCAAAAATCCATTTCTTCTCCGTCCGCAATTTCTGTACCGCTTCCAAAGCGATCATTGCCTGATACGTTGCCATCGCACTTCCTTCTTCGTCCGCTTTTTCATGCATATATATGCCATCCTCTTTACGGAACTTTGCAAGCGCGTCCAGCAGTGTGCTTTCTTTTTTCGTAAATGTCTCATCTTTTCCCGGATCTCTTTCTAGTGCGCACAGTGCAAGGATCACCTGGGAAATGGATTCAGAACTTGCAATATTATCATATAGAAATTCTGCATCGTCAGACTCCTGCGCAGCAAGCCATTTTACTGCTGCATCGATACTTTCTTTCATCTTCTGCGCATCCAGTTTTTCCTTCTTGCATTTGTCTTCTTTATAATAAGGTGCAAGTGCCTGCACCGCCATAGCTGTTATATCTACTTCCGGATCCAGACTGTTGTCGATACAAAAACCACCACTTTCTTTTTGATACTCCAGAAGCTCTGTTATAAACTTCTTTCTAAGCTCCGGCTGCTTTGGATTGTTATAATCTCCGGCATCCAGCATAAGCAATGCATAGCACAGTCCATTTGCGCCCTGGATTCCCGGATCGCCTTTCGTAAAATTCCAGGTTCCGTCCGCAACAAGATCGATCACTTTCCCGGATGCGTTTTTCACTTTTTCCGGATTCCCGTCAAGCGCAAGCATCGTAAGTGCGATCCGGTGATATTCGGTTGCCTTTACTTTACTTAAACCGCCGCCCTGCTCATATGTTTTTTCGACATACTTCTGCAGCCGATTCAAATATGCCGCCTGCACTTTGCTGTCTGCTTTTCCCGAGAATGTCAGCGCAACCGCCGTCCAGTCGCTCGTTCCGTCTCCCGCCGGGAGCGTACTTTCATCCAGCAGGACAGATTTTTCTTGTGATTCATAAAATGTATCCAGGCTTTCCGCGCTCTGTGCAATCTGCGATTTCAAATCTTTTTTTACCTGCGTCTCTTCCTTTGCACATCCGGCACTTCCAACAGCAAGTGTAAATGCAAGGATTCCTGCAAGCAGGCGTTTCCCATATTTTCTCATCTTCTTCTCCCTGGCAGAGACTTTTATTCTCTGTGATCTCTTAATTTTCTGTTTCCCCTATTTTGTTTGGCGCATCAGAAATTGTTGGTTTTTTCATTTTCTCACTTTAGTGTATCTGCAGTTGTTTCTTCTTTATCTGTCGGCTGCGTCTTATCCGATGAATCCGGCTTATCTGTGGAACCTGGTTTGTCTGATGAATCCGGCTTATCTGTAGAACCTGGTTTATCCGGTTTCTCAGAGTTTCCTGTCGCCGGAAGTGTTTCCCGCTTTGTCTCGCCACACCGCTTACATGTATACTCTACATATCCATCTTTCGTCGCTGTAGGCTCCACGCGGGATGTCTCTTTATAACTGTGTCCCTGTTCAATGATCTCACCGTCTCTCCAGACTGCACAATAACCGGATAATGTTCCTTCTGTTGTCGCTGTCACACCGACGTCTTTTCCATAAGCAACTGTATAGCGGAGCACGATCTTCTCTCCACCGTTTAACTTCCATGCAGACATTGCCTTACCCGGGCAGTAACTTCCGTTTATGAAATACAACCATCCCGAACCTCTTGTGAAATCAAATTCGCTCAGCCGGTCTCTGGAGCCCGGCGAAGTAAACGTAATACCATCACGCTTCAGCAATTTTTCCAGTCGTTCTCCAATCTTACAACCTTTAAATGCATCCGCGCGGGCAATGCTGCTCAGATAAAATTCCTGTTTTACAGAACCGCCGGAATTATAAGCATACCCGTAATCATCCAGCATTTTCAGCACCGCTTCTGCCGCCGTATCTCCGGCTTTTACATCTACCGTTCCTTCTTCTACAACGCCACATTCCACGGTTGTCGCGTCAATAACAACCGAAACGCTTCCGATTTTCTCATCTTTATTATGATACTGGTAGCGAAGCTTATATTCCACATACTTGGAATTGCCGTCTTTGTCCCACGCAAGCACTGTGATCACATGGTCGGAAGTATCGCCCACATTCGGACGTTTAAACTGTAATTCATATTCATATACACCACTGCCGGTCGGATTTGTCACTTCTTTTCCATCCATGATTACACGGATCGCATTCGAATAAATACGTTTTTCTTCCCATGTTTTCGCACTGACTGTAAATGTAAATTCCGACGTATGGATCGTATTTAATCCGTCATCCAGATTTGTCTCTATCAATGGCGGATGCTTTCCTACTGTCGGATTATTTTTATCTGCCTTATCTGCCTCATAATTGACCACTGCCTGCGCCCAGTCACGGTTTCCTTTTTCATCCGTATAGTAAATGGTAATAACATTTTTACCGTGCTTTAATGTTGCCTGATAATCTTTCTGATTCTCTGACTTCAGCCAGGTTCCGTTGCCGGTATCATTCTCATGCTTGTAATTTACTTTTATCTTCGCGTCTACATCAGACTTTGAATAATATGCATAAAAATCCAGCTTATCTTCTGTAAGCTCCGAATAAGTGATTGTCCGGCTGTAAAGATCCGTCACCAGTTTCCCGTCTTTGTTTCCGGTATTATCTCCGTTATCCGGCTTTTTCAGATTATGGTTTCCACTGTCTGCATCATTATCTCCATTCGGATTCTTCCCCGGAACTTTATCGTCCGGTTTGCCATTATCACCCTTTGTCTCCTGGTTTCCTTTCTGTTTCTGCGCTTTTGAACCAGAAGATTTCTTTGTCTTTTTCTGTTTCTTCTGTGTGGTGTTCTCTTTTGACATCTCCTGCGTCTTCGTCCCGGAACCATTTCCGCTCTTCTGCGCTTTGTCATCGATTCCATTTTTTAACTGTTCTTTTTTCTTACCTGACTGACCGCCGGTTCCAAAATTCGTCTTTAACTTTGTTGTCTTATCCGAAATCGGATTATTCGGTTTCACAGTCTGCCCCGGCAGCATCCACAAAAGTGCAACAATCAGAAGAAACGGAAGGATGCCTGTCAACAGTTTTTTTATTCGTTTCTTATCCATTTATTTCTCTCCCAGACTAAATTTTCTTCTGATCCTCATTAGTTTTCGCGTCCACGGTTCTGCTGCCAGATACAGCACAAGCGCCGTGCACACTCCGTGACTGATATCAAAATACAAACTCTGCGTATAGGCAAGTCCGATTGTTTTCCAGTTGATCGGATCTACATATCCGATAATATATTGAAGATTCATAAACCAGCCATAAGCAATTCCGCAGAAAAATCCGAACACACACAGCCGAACTGGTTTCTTTCTCTTTCCATGTTCATCTGTCTGCACCTGTCCTACTGTACCAAATACACCGATACGGTACAGAAGTCCGGTCACCAGACCGATCATCCCCCATGAAAACATCTGCCACGGTGTCCATGGTCCCTGCCCGAACAGAAAATTACTCAAAAGCGCCGCAAGCGCACCGGTAAGATATCCTGCTTTCGCACCAAATGCAATCGCTGTGATCATTACGATCGCCGTCACCGGCTTGAAATTCGGAAGTGGTACTATGGAAAATGCCGCTCTTCCCACTACGCACATTGCCGCCATCAGAGCAACCGGCACGAGATCTCTCGCCTGTGCTTTTCTCTTATCAAATGTCAGATAGAACGGTACCGATGTCAGAATCAGAAACAGCACTGCCAGCGCCAGATCTGAATTTTGCATGATCCAGTTCAGGAACGGCTTTCCTGCTTTTAAAGAAAGGAACGAAGGCGTACGCATCATCCATGTATAGCAAATAAGCGAAATAATAAGCAACAGACATGTGAAAATTGCTGCTATGTCACTTCTTCGTTTTGTCTTCTGCATACGGGTTCCTCCTCTCCTTGATTTCTGTTCTCTTTGCCGGTAACTGCAAAGACTGCAAATGTATATTATTTTTTATAAACTTATGCGTTTTCAAATTTCCATATGTGATAATACCGCACGCACAACTTCCTCGCACGTAATCGCCTCCGGAATTTCATTCCCGGCAATCTGGTTTGCCGCTGTTGTGTAGAAACGGTTTCCCGCAAAAAATGCGTGCGGCTCTCCTTCGGAGAGCACCTGACCGTCAAACAATAAACCGCATCGGTCGGCATAAGCTGCCGCAAATTCCAGATCGTGTGTTACAAGGAGAATCGCAATGCCACCCTGTGTCAGTTTCTTCAGTAAGCCTGCAAGTTTCTTCTTAAGATATGCATCCAGACCTTTTGTTGGCTCATCCAGAAGCAGTATCTTCGCATCCAGAAGCAGCAACTTTCCAAGTGCCGCCCTCTGCATCTCACCTCCGCTTAAGTCATATGGATGCATGGAAATCTTATCTGAAAGCTCCAGAAATTCTGCCATTTCTTTCGCACGTTCTACATCCTGTCCGGCACTTTCCAGAAGTTCTTCCCATACAGTATCATACTGGAAAAGTACTTGCGGACTTTGCGGGAGCATGGCAATACGTTCTCCCTTTTCCCGGATTACTCTGCCTCGCCGCTCTTTTATAATTCCAGTCAGTATTTTTAATAATGTGCTTTTCCCGGCTCCGTTTCCGCCAAGAAGAGCAAACATTTCTCCTTTATATAAAGACAGATCCAGACTCCTTAAAATGTCCACTCCGCTTCTCTCATACCGGAACCAGACTTCCTTCGCACGCAGGACGATGTGTGAATCTTTTTTATCTGCTTTTCTTGTTCCGCTATATTTCATATCAGACTGTCTATTACATCTGTCAGTCAGCACCTCCGCCAGAGCAAGTCTGCCATCCCGGATTGTAAGTGGCAACGGCTTCCCACTGTCATAGATTCCTCTTTTCTTTAATTCCTTAAATATCCGTACTGCTGCCGGAAGTCCTTCATAGATTCTTGATGTATGCTCATCGTTCTCCTCTTCCATTGAAAAGCTCAGCATCTCTGCCAGCTTCTGCGGTGTTTTCAGTGCTTTTTTCTTTCCATTTTCCATCAGAAGAACACGGTCTGCCATCAGAAATACTTCTTCCAGCCGGTGTTCACACAAAAGTACCGCAACGCCCAGCTCCCGATTGATCTTGTGAACCATCTGCAATAAATTAGATGCCGCCAGAGGATCCAGCATACTGGTCGGCTCGTCCAGGAGCAGAAGTTCCGGATTCATCACCATCACAGAGGCAAGATTTAACATCTGCTTCTGTCCACCGGACAATTCGCATGTCTTTCTGTGAAACAATGTCTCCATGCCGAAAAAGCTCGCCATCTCACTCACCCGCCGGCGGATCGTCTGTACCGGCAATGCCGCATTTTCCAGTCCAAATGCCAATTCATGCCACACCGTATCCGTCACGATCTGATTGTCCGGATTCTGCTGCACATACCCAATGCGAAATGCACTGATCTGTTCGTCAAACTCCTGCAATGGCTTATTCTTATAATAAATATTTCCTGCAAATTTTCCTGCCGGCTGCATCTGTGGCTTCGCCATCCGCAGAAGTGTTGTCTTTCCACACCCGGATGCCCCGCACACAACAAGAAACTCTCCTTCTCCCATCGAAAAGGTAAGTTCATCTAACGCTTTTTGTTCCGCTTCCGGATAAGTAAAACCTACCCCTTCAAATCGTAAGAGTTCCATGCTTTTTCTTCCTTCCATTGTATCAGTCCCGGGATTCCGAGAAGTATCAAAAATAAAACAAGAAACAAAATATTTGCTTTTTTGCTTCCTCCACTTTGTATCTGCGGGTAAAATTCCATCGTCATACATCCCATGCCCCGGAGTACGAAACAAAAAATCACGATTACACCCACTATGCCTGAAAAGAAAATATCTTTTTGTTCAAACCGGAACAGATGAAATGTTGTTCTTTTTCGCAGTCCGTAACCTCTTGCTTTCATAGAATCCGCCTGCTCCACTACATTTTCCAGGCTCCACCCAAGCAGTACCGTAACTGTCTGCAGTGCGTCCTTTGTCCGTGAAAGTATCTGTTTCCACCCACGCTCTTCTTCCGTTCCTTTTAACATCTTCTGACTGTCACGGATCTCTTTCATTTTTTTAGTCAGATCCGGGATATAATTCCATGCCATTGTAATAAGGAGTGCGCTGGATGGAGCAATTTTCCCAAAAAGATAAAGAAATTTATCATTTGTCATCACTTTCTGATAACAGGCAAACCATAAAATAATCGCCGCCATCGACAAGCCCGATGTCAAACCATACCCAAACGCTTCCAGTGTGATCCACTGATTTCCAAGTTTGAATAACCGTGTCACACCTCTGTGATTCAGAAGCGGATTGACAACCGCTATAAAAAGCACGACTGGAAGCATCCATTTACACCACGAAAATGCACGTCTTCCTTCTATATTATATAGAAAAAACAGTGCACATGCACACGCCAGCACCATTGCCAGCGGATGATGGCAGAGAAAAAACAGTACCATCACTGCCACGAAATATGAAAATAAACATGCCGGGTGTAATTCTTCAAAACTACTCATTCTTTTCCTTCCACTCTTTTGCTTTCTCTTTATCGGTTCCTTTCAGATCAGCACCAAGATCACAACTGTAATTCCATTGCACTTCATCGCCATCTTTTAATGTATATTCACCACAGCTTACTTTTGCATATTTGCCGTTCACACTGTACATCCAACCGCTCCAACGTCCACCGTCCTGTTCATACAGGTTGCCGATTCCCTGAATATAGGCTGTCTTTTTGCCGCCGGAATATTCCATCTGTATTCCTTTGGCATCCTGCACTTCGCAGAGCAGATCAAATACGGAACTGCCCTTCTTCACCTGCATTTTTTCCTTTTTCAGCATGCAGCCATCTTTCGGCAGCACACCTTTCCACTTTTTCTGTTTTGTCAGACCCTTTTTAATCGCCGTATCACAACGGATTTCCACAGATACATCCATCTTTTCTTCACCGGTCTTTGAAGATCCGGCTCTGTCCGGTGTCTCCTGTGCACATCCTGCCAGCAGCAGACAAACGCTCAATATCGCTGTGATTTTCCACAATTTCTGTTTTATTTTTATCATTTTTCCACCTTGTTCTTACTTTTTATCCCCAATATATCTGCCTGCCTCCTCTGCTTACAAACAAACTCATTCAGAATCAGACCTTCTAACCTGTTATAAACTATTATAAATAAGTATAAAAAATAAGCCTCCGTCTTCATGCCTCCGGACTTCTCTTTTATGATCTCCAGATACCTGTATCCTGTCTCGCAGTTCCAACCTACTCACGTCCCTTCTCAAGAATCTCTCGTTCTCAATGGATCTGACGCTTTCGTCCTGATTACAGTAGGGATAAAGTCTGTGGCGGAATCTCACCGCATGTTCCTTGAAAAATATAATAAGCCACTGCAAAATCTGTTCGGGCTTCTGTATTTTCCTGCATCTGTACAGACGACCATTTTCATTCTGTTAATCCATATGAATCTTACTATCCCTGCCTGTGTTTGTCAAGCACACCACAGTTCCTGCCACCGACAGTTTTCTCCGGCTGCTATGGCAACAGAGACGAGATAACAAAAAGCAGAAGGACTTCCTGCCCACCGGACAGGCTGCCTTCTGCTTTTTATTATTTCTATATTATGATTCCTCACCCATGCTCACACGCTCAATGTGCATGGCAAGATAACCGATCTCCATATCTTCCAGAGTTACCCGGAGCGCCTTGCTCATATGCTCACAGACAGTCTTCGCCAGTGCATATGATTCTGGAAACTTATACTCTACATAATCATTCATGTTAATTTTCAAAGATTCTCCGTTAAGCGCTCTTGCCACCATATATTTGACATGATTCATAAGACGGTTATAACTCAGTGAAATAATATTAATATGGATACCTTTCTTTTCTTCAATCAGGGATACACACTCTCGCACAGCTCTCGCCATTTGCATCGAAACAGAAACCGACTCCTCTTCCAACGCAGAATGAATATGAAGCGCCACATAACCGACTTCATCATCATCGATCTCTATATTTTTTTCCTTTTTCAGCATCTCTTTCAGCATGCAGGCAATCTTAAATTCACTGTAAAATAAAGCCTGTATATCTTCCGTCAATGGATTCGATATCTGCTCACCGCGTTTAATTCGCTCTACAGCAAATGCAATATGATCTGCTATCGGGAATAAAATACTTCTGTCTACTTTTCCAAATTGTTCCTCCGCTGCATTCAGGATCTGATTCGCCATCTGAAAATACTCCGGTGCTACACTTTTGATCAAATCTGCCGCGTCACCTTTAGAAGATGTTTCCTGCAGGGAATAAACGGTGCAGGTTTCCGGTTTCTCCATCCGTTCACCGATTTTTCTTCCAAATCCTGCTCCTTTCCCGAGTAGAACATATTCTTTCTGATCATTCAGGTCAATTACGATCACACCATTGTGATTTAACACTTTGCTAATACGATACATGTTTTTCCTACCTTTATCTGCCTTTGACAGATTTCCTTCACTATTCCTAGTCTAACATATATCCTTCATATTCACAAATCTGTTTTCGAAGTTTTAACACCATAGACGGTGCTACGGAAAGTTCATCCACGCCAATTTCCATAAAAGTATCCGTCAATTCCAGATCTGCGCCAAGCTCACCGCAGATTCCAACCCATTTTCCATGTTTGTGCGCATTTTCTGTCACCATTCGGATCATACGGATAATTGCCTTGTGATGGGCATTATAAAAATCATCCAGCTTTGCATTCTGACGGTCGATTGCCATCGTATACTGCGTCAGATCATTCGTTCCGATACTGAAGAAATCAACCATCTGCGCCAGTTCATCGCTGACCATCACTGCTGCCGGTGTTTCAATCATAATTCCCTGTTCCGGAATCTGATATGGAACTCCCTCTTTTGTCAATTCGTTTTCTACTTCTTTTACAATTTTCTGGATTTTGGCAACTTCCTCTTCCGATATAATCATTGGATACATCACAGACAAGTTCCCATATACCGCTGCGCGAAGAAGTGCACGAAGCTGTGTTTTGAAGATTTCCGGCTGTTTCAGGCAGATACGGATGGCACGATATCCCATTGCCGGGTTTTCTTCTTCACCCAGTCCAAAATAATCCACCTGTTTATCTGCTCCAATGTCCAGTGTACGGATAATCACTTTCTTTCCCGCCATTGTCTGTAATACCTGACGGTATGCACGAAACTGCTCTTCCTCCGTCGGAAAATCTTCTCTTCCCAGATACAAAAACTCACTCCGGAACAGGCCAACACCTTCTGCATCATTTTCCAGTACGGAAGGAATATCGCCCACGTTTCCGATATTTGCATACAGATGTACTTTTTTTCCATTTTTCGTACAGGTTTCTTTTCCTTTGTATTTTTGCAGAAGTGCTTCTTTTTCCTCTTCCTCCTGCATCTTTTCCTTTGCAGCCGCACACTGTTCTTCTGTCGGCTCTGTAATAAATGTTCCTGCAAACGCATCCAGGACAGCGGTCATTCCATTTTCCAGTTTATCCAGATCCATTTCTGTTCCGATCATTGCCGGAATATTCATCATTCTCGCAAGAATTGCCGTATGGGAATTGGAAGAGCCATGTACAGTTACAAATCCAAGAATTTTCTCCTTATCCAACTGCACGGTCTCACTCGGCGTAAGATCATCTGCAACAATAATAGATGCTTCCTCTCCTGCTTCCATTCCTATGCTGTTTCCATTTAAATTCTCAACCAGACGATTAGAAATATCTTTGACATCCGCAGCTCTTGCCTGCATGTAATCATCATCCATTGCCGCAAACATCTCTGCAAAATTATCACCTGTCACTGCGACGGCATAAGAAGCACTGACTCTTTCTGTACGGATCATATTGCGGATGGCATCCTGATAATCTTCATCTTCCAGCATCATCTGATGCACTTCAAAAATTGCCGCACTCGCTTCGCCAACCTCACTTAATGCTTTTTCATATAAATGCTGAAGCTGTTCTTTCGATGTTTCAACTGCTTCTTCTACTTTTTTAATCTCCGATTCCGGATCCCCTGCTTTTTCTCTTTTTACCTGTACATCCTGTTTTTTAAGGACTGTAACCGGTCCAAGGGCAATGCCCTTGAATACCGGTTTTCCTTTATATTCCTGTGCCATAGTTTTTACCTCAACGATATTTTCCACTCTTTTGCATTCTGCAAACTTTTACAGATTTGCCTCCAAAAATGCTTTGATTCCATCTGCTGCCGCTTCTTCATCCGGTCCTTCTGCTGTCACACGTACTTCCTGTCCGCATTTGATTCCCAGTGCCATTAAAGCCATCAATCTTGTGACTTCTGCAGATTTTTCATCTTTGTAAATCGTAATCTTACTTTCGTATTTTTTTGCCTCTTTCACAAGCATTCCTGCCGGTCTTGCATGGATTCCCTGTTCGTCTTTTACTGTGTACATAAATTCTTTCATTTGTTTAATCTCCTTTTTTCATTTTTCTTTATATAATGTTGGATCCTCCAACGGGTTTCTTAATATCTGTCTATTGCAAATAATGGTTCTCCGGCTTTGATCGCGCCTTCTGCCAGAAGTCTTACCTTGTCATTATCTTCCAGTTCTGTACAAAGGACCGGCGAACACAGAGACGGGGCATGTGCTTTCAGAAAATCAATATCAATTTCCATCAGTTTTTCGCCCTTTTTCACTTTCTGTCCATTTTCTACAAATACCTGGAAGCCTTCACCGTTCAGGCTTACTGTATCAATTCCGATATGAAGCAATAAAGATAAGCCACTGTCAGTTAAAAATCCAATTGCATGTTTCGTATCAAATACAAACACGACTTCTCCGTCCTCCGGCGCAACAATCTGCGCATTTTCCGGTGTCACAACTGCTCCATCTCCCATCATGCGTCCGGCAAATCCTTCATCCGGTGCAGTAGACAGGTCGGCTGCCAGACCTGTGATCGGACTGGACACGATAATTGTCTCTTTTACTTCTTTTGTTTCATTTTCTGCAGTTGTATTTTCTTCTTTTGTTACAGCAACTTCTTCTGCCTGCGGAACGATTTCTTCGTCCGGTGCTGTTTCTAAATAGTCTTCAAAGTTTGACTTGATCACTGTAACTTTCGGTCCGTAAATGATCTGCACTCCATTTCCTTTATGAACCACTCCGGAAGCTCCTGTCGCTTTCAAAATGCTATCCTGTACAAGCTCCGGTTTATAAACTGTGCAGCGAAGTCTTGTCGCACAGCAGTCTACGTCAGAAATATTTTTCTTTCCACCAAGTCCTACAAGAATTCCTTCTGATACTGCATCCTCTGGATTTGCTGCTGCACCTTCTTTTCTTGCGTTGACATCTGCTCTCGTATAAAGCTTTACTTCTTCCACATCGTCACGTCCCGGTGTTTTCATATCCATTTTCTTGATCAGGAAACTAAACAAGAAATAATAAACGATAAAATATCCAACTCCGACGATCACGATCCAGATCCAGTTTGTCTTTTCATTTCCCTGTAAAATTCCAAACAGGAACATATCGATCAGTCCACCGGAGAATGTCATTCCGACACCGACTTTAAAGACGTGCATCAGCATATAAGCAAGTCCTGCGAATACACAGTGAATTCCATACAGCACCGGTGCAACAAATAAGAATGTAAATTCCAGTGGCTCTGTAATTCCTGTCAGCATAGAAGTCAGGGCTGCGGATAATAATAAACCTGCAACTGCTTTCTTCTTTTCCGGTTTTGCTGTCTTATACATTGCAAGCGCGGCTCCCGGCAATCCAAAGATCATAAGTGGGAATTTTCCACTCATAAATCTTGTCGCAGATACTGCAAAATGTTTTACAGACGGATCTGCAAGCTGTGCAAAGAAAATATTCTGTGCACCTTCGATAGTTTTTCCAGCCACCTCTAATGTTCCGCCTACAGCAGTCTGCCAGAATGGAAGATAGAATACATGATGCAATCCAAACGGGATCAGCAGACGCTCCATAAATCCGTAAATCCATGTTCCTGCATATCCGGATTTCAAAACAAGATCTCCGATGTGGTAAATACCAGACTGGATCACCGGCCATACAAAGAACATTAAAATTCCGACTCCTACATAGACCAGACCGGAAATGATCGGTACAAATCTCGTTCCGCCAAAGAATGATAACACTTGCGGAAGTTCGATCTTATAAAAGCGGTTATGCAGCGCCGCAACTCCAAGCCCTACGATAATTCCACCGAACACACCCATCTGCAGGGAAGTGATTCCACATACATCTGCAACTGCTCCTTCTAACATCGCGTCTGCTCCACCGTTTGCCGTAATCAGCGCCCCGATGGAAGCGTGCATGATAAAAAATGAGATTACAGATGCAAGTGCTGCAACTTCTTTCTCTTTCTTTGCCATACCGATTGCAACACCCATTGCAAAAATCACCGGCAGATTCGTGAAAATAATATTTCCGGCTGCACTCATAACCTGCAGGATCAAGTTCAGCACCGTACCCGGTCCCATAATCTTCATCAGTCCATACGTTTTCAACATTGTTTCATTGGTGAACGATCCACCAAGCCCGAGCAGCAGTCCCGCTACCGGAAGAATTGCGATCGGAAGCATGAAGGATCTTCCTACTCTCTGCAAAACTCCGAAAATTTTGTCTTTCATAGTTTTTCTTCTCCTTTAGTTTCTTGTTATAGTGTATCCGTTTTTAACATTTATATAGGAGAATTCTCCGCTTCGCGCGAGTGGACATCTTTTCAGAGAGGTTTATGCAAGAAAAACAAAGTATCATATATACAGCAAAAAAAAGACATTACCCCTACATAAATATCAAAATACTTATGCACAGTTAATGCCTGCTTACTCAGTTACACACCATGTATGCCATATTTATAACATATCAAAAAAAGAAAGTCAAGATGTAAATTTTATAGAAATCACATACAAAATTTACATCCTGACTCACCTTTGTTGTACTGCGCACAGCTTTGGCGTGCTCATAATTTGTGGTATCCAGCTTCTTCTCTGTTTTCTTTACAGATAGTTCATAAGAAGTCGCCTCCTGTCAGGAACGGCAGCGGATGTAAAGGACTTCACCGGCGTTGACTTTCTGCCATAAAATTGGCGCTGTCCCTCAGCCTTACAGTTAAAACTGACGCTCCGGTCAGCGGCAGGTATATGTCAATTATAGCAACACAGCACGGCCTTGAAAAGTAAAGAAAGCCGGAATATGAATTTTATAGAAATCACATACAAAATTCACATCCCGGCTGACTACCGTTATTTGTTCTTATTTACTACAGTTTTATTTACCATAGTAGCATTTCAGATACATTTCTTTGATCTCTTTCATCAGTGGATATCTTGGGTTAGCTGCTGTACACTGATCGTTAAATGCCTGCTCTGTCATCTCATCTAATGTATCAAGGAAGTATTTCTCATCGATACCATAGTCTTTGATCGTCTTCTTGATACCGATCTTCTCTTTGAGTACTTCCAGTTTTGCAAGGAAGTTTTCAAATACTTCTTCATCTGTATTTCCCTGGCATCCTGCGAAACGTCCAAGCTCTGCATAGCGGGCAAGTGCGTGTGGATACTGGTACTGAGAAAATGTTCCCATCTTTGTCGGTACTTCTGCTGCATTATATCGCATAACTTCTGTTAAAATAACTGCGTTTGCAACACCGTGTGGCAGATGGTGGAACGCTCCTAATTTATGAGCCATTGAGTGGTTCAGTCCAAGGAATGCATTTGCAAATGCCATACCAGCCATGCAGGAAGCATTTGCCATATGTTCTCTTGCAATCGGATCATTTGCTCCGTTTTCATAAGCAGATGGCAGGTTTTCAAATACCATTTTCACTGCTTTCATAGCAAGACCATCAGTATAATCTGTTGCCATGATAGATACATATGCCTCGATCGCATGTGTCATAACATCAATACCGGATGCACTTGTCAGTCCTTTTGGAGCTGTCATTGCATTGTCAACATCTACGATTGCCATATTCGGAAGCAGTTCGTAGTCAGCAATCGGCCATTTTACACCAGTCTCTGCATCTGTGATGATCGCGAAAGGTGTCACCTCAGATCCTGTTCCAGAAGATGTAGGAATTGCTACGAAATATGCCTTCTCTCCCATTTTCGGGAATGTAAATACTCTCTTACGGATATCCATGAAATCCATTGCCATGTCTTCAAAGTTTGCTTCTGGATGTTCATACATCACCCACATAATCTTTCCGGCATCCATTGCAGATCCACCACCGAGTGCGATGATTGTATCCGGCTCAAATGCGCGCATCTGGTCTGCACCTTTCTGTGCACACTGTAATGTCGGATCCGGTGCTACTTCATAGAAGCATGTGTGCTGAATTCCCATCTCATCCAGTTTCTTTTCAATCGGTTTTACATATCCATTTTTATATAAGAAGCTGTCGGTTACGATAAATGCTTTTTTCTTATGCATTACGGTTCCAAGTTCATCCAGTGCTACCGGCATACAGCCTTTCTTAAAGTATACTTTCTCAGGTGTTCTGAACCACAGCATGTTCTCTCTCCTCTCAGCTACCGTCTTAATGTTGATCAAATGTTTTACGCCTACGTTCTCTGATACAGAGTTTCCACCCCATGAACCACATCCAAGTGTGAGGGACGGAGCAAGTTTGAAGTTGTACAGATCACCGATTCCACCGTGTGAAGATGGTGTATTAATAAGGATTCGGCATGTCTTCATTGCTGCTGCATGCTTTGCAATCTTTTCTGTCTGTGCCGGATGCACATATAAAGAAGCTGTATGTCCATATCCACCGTCAGCTACAAGCTGAGCTGCTTTTCCAAGTGCCTCATCAAATGTCTTTGCTCTGTACATTGCGAGTACCGGAGATAATTTCTCGTGTGCAAATTCTTCTGAAATATCAACGGATTCTACTTCACCGATCAGGATCTTTGTATTTTCCGGAACTTTTACACCTGCCAGTTTTGCAATCTCGTAAGCAGACTTTCCAGGGATCTTATTGTTCAATGCGCCGTTGATGATGATTGTCTTACGAACTTTATCAAGCTCTTCGCCTGGTTTCAGGAAATAACATCCACGGTATGCAAATTCTTTCTTTACTTCATCATAAATGCTGTCCAGTACAGTTACAGACTGCTCAGATGCACAGATCATACCATTATCAAATGTCTTAGAATGAATGATGGAGTTTACTGCCATCCTTACATCTGCTGTGTCATCAATAATAACCGGTGTATTACCAGCTCCAACTCCGAGTGCCGGTTTGCCGGAAGAATATGCTGCTTTTACCATTCCAGGTCCGCCGGTTGCAAGAATAATATCTGCATCTCTCATAACGGTATTCGTCAGCTCCAGTGAAGGTGTATCGATCCATCCGATGATTCCTTCCGGTGCTCCTGCTTTCACTGCCGCATCCAGAACAACTTTTGCTGCTGCAATTGTAGATGCCTTAGCTGCCGGATGTGGACTAATGATGATTGCATTTCTTGTCTTCAAGCAGATCAGTGTTTTGAAAATTGCTGTTGATGTCGGGTTTGTTGTAGGAATAACTGCCGCAACCAGTCCGATTGGTTCTGCAATCTTCTTAATTCCATATGCTTTATCTTCTTCGATCACGCCACAGGTTTTTGTATTCTTGTATGCGTTATAAATATATTCTGCTGCGTAATGGTTTTTAATAACCTTATCTTCAACGATTCCACGACCTGTTTCTTCGACTGCCTGTTTCGCAAGAGGGATACGCATCTTATTGGCTGCCATTGCTGCTTCGAAGAAAATCTTATCAACTTGTTCCTGCGTGTATGTAGCAAAGATCTTCTGTGCTTCTCTCATCGCTTTCATTTTTGCTTCAAGAGTTTCCACGCTATCAATGATTGTTGGTACTGTCTCTTTTTTCTTTGCCATCTTCTGATCCTCCTGTAAATGGTATATGTGATTTCTTTCTATGTTTCATACTATACATACTCGTTAATATTTTGTCAATTACTTTTGGTATTTTTTTAACATATTTGTTAATTTTTAAACAATCGCTTCGAAAAGCAATAATTTTCAGGAGGATTTTTGTATATATTTACCACACTATCAATGCGGTGTAATAAAGTAGCTATCATTATTTGATCTTCTCATAAAGAAGTGCTTCCAATTCTTCGTAAGATTCTGTCCGGTTGATTTCATCTCTTAATTTGGATGAGCCTTTCATTCCTTTCGTATACCAAGCAACGTGTTTTCGCATCTCGCGGATACCGATAAAGTCACCCTTGTACTCCATCTGAAGTCTCGCATGTCTTAGCATTGTCTCGCGAATCACTTCCGGCGAAGGACGTTCCGGCAGTTTTCCAGTCTTTTCGTATTCCAGAAGTTCTCTGAAAATCCATGGATTTCCCTGGGCGCCTCGTCCGATCATTACGCCATCACAGCCGGTTTCTTCCCGCATCCGGATTGCCTGCTCTCCGGTTGTCACATCACCGTTTCCGATAACCGGAATAGACACTGCTGCTTTAACCTGTCTTATAATATCCCAGTCTGCTTTTCCGGAATAATACTGCTCTCTTGTTCTTCCATGTACGGCTACTGCTTTTGCTCCTGCTTCTTCTGCAACTTTTGCAATCTCCACTGCATTAATATGCGCATCGTCAAATCCTTTTCTGATCTTCACTGTCACAGGTTTCTTTATTGCTTTTGCCGTCTTTGACACAATCTCATAGACAAGCTCCGGTCTTAACATAAGTGCAGAACCTTCTCCGTTCTTCACGATCTTCGGTACCGGGCAGCCCATATTGATATCCAGGATCTGAAATGGAAGTGGTTCGATCATTTTCGCGATCTCACTGATGATATCCGGCTCCGATCCGAACAGTTGCAATGAAACCGGATATTCTTCCGGATGAATCGCCAATAAAGTCTTTGTATTTTTATTCTTATATTGCAGTGCTTTCGCACTGATCATCTCCATACATAAAAGCCCTGCCCCCTGCTCTTTGCAGAGCAAACGGAAGGGCAGGTCTGTAACCCCCGCCATCGGTGCGAGGATATATGGATTTTCAAGCTTTACTTCTCCAATCTTCATGCTTAACGTTTCCTGTTCTTTTGATAAATAATATGAAGTCCTTTTAAAGTCAGCTGAGGATCATACACATCAATCGTATCTGTCTCTGCAGCAATGATTTTTCCAAGTCCTCCGGTCGCAACGACTTTTGCATTCTCATAACCAGACTCTTTTTTCAACTGATTGATGATATATTCTGTCTGTCCGATCTGTCCGTAGACCAGACCGCCCTGCATTGCCGAAATCGTCTCTTTCGCCAAAATAGATGCCGGTTTCTTAATCTCGATCGCCGGCAGCATATCTGCCTCACCCCACAATGCCTGCGCGGAAGTGCGGATTCCCGGAGCAATCACACCTGCTTCAAATGTGCCATCTGCTCCGACAATATCATACGTTGTCGCTGTTCCAAAATCTACAACAATAACAGGTCCTCCAAATAATGTATATGCTGCAACCGCATCCACGATACGATCAGCCCCTACCTGTCTCGGATTCTCTGTAACGATACGGATTCCGGTCTTAATTCCTGCTGAAACGACCATCGGTTTTACGCCAAAATATTTAATAATTGCGCTTCCTAAAGAATGCATGATATCCGGAACTACAGAGGCGATAATTACGTCTGTAATCTGTTCGCCTTCAATTCCATGTCTTTCCACCAATTCACGCAATGTGATTCCATATTCATCTGATGTACGCGGCTGTTTTGCCTTCATACGGAAAGTACCGGAGATCTTGTCTTCCGAAAAAATGCCGAGTGTAATGTTTGTATTTCCCGCATCTATAACTAATAACATATTTTCCTCCTACAGCTCTTCTCCCAGGAAGAACACTTTGTAATATAACTGCAGCGACTGCAGTAATTCCTGTTTTTCTCTCTGAAGCTGTTTGATTTTCAACTGGCTTCCAATATCATCAAACATCGGATCTCCCTCTTCAGATGTCACTTCAAAACACAACTCTCCGTTTTCTTCATAGACCAGTGTCAGTATGCCACCTACGTCGTGTACATATAACACACACATGATTTTCAGTTCGTCTTTGATATGATCCGGTAGTCCTGAAAAATCAGGATTCAGATAATATTTTTCTTCATAAGAATTTGCCCCACAAAGGACGATTTTCTCTTCGTACATAATACCTCCGCTATTTTACAACAGTTTGTCCCGGCTGTCTATACATATCCGTAGATTCCTCGCACAGACACTTCTCCGGCATAGATTTCACGCTCAGTGCCATCCGGCAGAACTACGATCAGCTCACCGGTATCGTTAATTCCTTTTGCGTGTGCTTCATATGCTCCCGCCGGATCCAATACCCGCACATCCCGGTCACGATTAACCAGACACGCTTCATATGCCTCCCGGATTCCGGACAAATCTTCCCGCTGCACAAACTGTTCATAATATTGTTCAAATCTTTCCATAACCGTCGCAATAACTCCGGCACGCTTTACAGGCTTACCCGTCTCCACCTTCAAAGATGTTGCCGTCTCTTTGATCTCATCCGGAAATGTTTCCTGATTGACGTTGATCCCGACTCCGATCACAACATAATTGATATAATCAATTTCCGTACTCATCTCCGTCAGGATTCCGCAGATTTTCTTCTTATTCAGTACGATGTCATTCGGCCACTTGATTCCCGCGTCCACACCAAGCGCATCCCTGATTCCATCTGCTACCGCAAGCGCCATTACAAGTGTCAGCATCGGTGCTTTCACCGGCGGTATCTCCGGTCTTAATAAAATAGTCATGGAAACACTGTTCCCAGACGGTGACTCCCAGCCACGTCCGCGTCTTCCTTTACCGGCAGTCTGTCGATCTGCGACAAACAGTGTACCGTGTACTTCACCTTTCTCACCCGCCGCTTTCGCCTGATTATTTGTGGAATCCGTCTCGTCGTAGTAAACAACCTGTCTGCCCGCCCATTTTGTCGTAACCAGACTTTCAATTTCTGCTTTTGACAAAACATCCGGACTATCTAGAAGGCGGTAGCCTTTATTGCGTACCGCCTCAATCGTGTAACCTTCTTTTTTTAACTGTTCCATTACTTTCCAGACTGCAGTCCTTGACACCTGAAAATGATCACAAAGCTGCTGCCCGGATATATAAGAGCTGCTCTCTTTCAGCAGTCGTAAAATCTCTGCTTTCATCTTATCGCTCCGACTTTCTATCTCTCACCAAGTGTTGCAACCATAACCGCTTTGATCGTATGCATACGGTTCTCTGCCTCATCGAATACCTTGGACTGTGAAGATTCAAATACTTCATCTGTTACTTCCATATCTGTAAGACCATATTTTTCATAGATTTCTTTACCGATTTTGGTCTTCAGATCATGGAATGCAGGCAGGCAGTGCAGGAAGATTGCTTTCTCTCCGGCATTATCCATTACTTCCTTCGTAACTTTATATGGTGACAGTTCTTTGATTCTCTCTGCCCATACTTCATCCGGTTCACCCATAGATACCCACACGTCTGTATAAATAACATCTGCACCTTTGGTTCCGGCTTTTACATCCTCTGTCAAAGTAATGGTTCCGCCGCTTTCTTTTGCATAACCTCTGCATGTTTCAACAAGCTCTGCATCCGGGAAATATTTTTCAGAAGTACATGCTGTAAAATGCATTCCCATCTTCGCACACGCAATCATCAGAGAGTTACCCATGTTATACCTTGCATCGCCCATGTATACAAGATGGATATTTTCCAGTGTTCCAAAATGCTCACGGATCGTCAGCAGATCTGCCAGCATCTGTGTCGGATGATACTCATTTGTCAGGCCATTCCATACCGGCACACCTGCATGTTTTGCCAGTTCTTCTACACGTTCCTGACCGAATCCACGATATTCGATACCATCAAACATTCTTCCGAGTACTCTTGCTGTATCTTCAATACTCTCTTTCTTGCCAATCTGGGATCCACTTGGATCCAGATAAGTGGTTCCCATTCCCATGTCATGTGCCGCCACTTCAAAAGAACATCTGGTTCTTGTACTTGTCTTTTCAAAAATAAGCGCAACATTCATGCCTCTGTATTTATCTACCGGAATTCCTTTTTTCTTCTTATCTTTCAGATCTGCTGCCAGATCCAGCATGTAGGTAATCTCTTCCTTTGTAAAATCTTTCAGTGTTAAAAAATGTCTGCCTTTTAGGTTCATCCTTCGTGTCCTTCTTTCCTTATTGTCCAGTCAGCCTTTTTGGCCGTTGTTTATTTTATTTATCTTTTCCACCAATCTCTGTCATGGACTTCACCAGTCCTGCCATGCCCTGGATCTCGGATGGAATAATAATCTTGGTTGCTTTTCCGTCCGCTGCCTTCTCAAATGCTTCCAGGCTCTTCATTGTCAGCACGGCTTCATCTGCTCCTGCTTCTTTCAGGAAACGAATACCGTCTGCATTCGCCTGCTGCACCTTTAAGATTGCTTCTGCTTCACCTTCTGCTTCACGGATCATCGCTTCCTTCTGTGCCTCTGCTTTCAGGATTGCTGCCTGTTTCTCTGCTTCCGCATCAAGGATTGCCGATTCTTTATGACCTTCTGCTACCAGAATTGTTGACTTCTTCTCACCTTCTGCACGCAGGATTGCTTCACGTCTCTCACGCTCTGCTTTCATCTGTTTCTCCATTGCGTCCTGAATAGCTGCAGGTGGTATGATATTTTTCAGCTCTACACGATTTACTTTAATTCCCCATGGATCTGTTGCCACATCCAGGGAAGCACGCATCTTCGTATTGATCGTCTCTCTGGAAGTCAATGTCTGGTCAAGTTCCAGATCACCGATAATATTACGAAGTGTCGTTGCTGTCAGATTCTCAATCGCCATGATCGGATTGGCAACTCCATAACAGAACATCTTCGGATCTGTGATCTGATAAAACACAACTGTATCGATCCGCATCGTTACATTATCTTTTGTAATAACCGGCTGTGGCGCAAAATCTACAACCTGTTCTTTCAGATCAACACGTCTTGCCACACGGTCAAAAATCGGAACTTTAAAATGAAGTCCCGTACTCCATGTTGCCTGATAAGCCCCCAGTCTTTCGATTACAAGTGCCTCTGCCTGTCTGACAATCTTCACACAGGATATAATAAGCATCACAACAATCAATATTAATATTGCTAAAAAAATCGTATTTAATGGCATCTTCTTTACTCCTCCTCTTTTCTTCTCTCTCTGACAATAAGCTTCACACCTTGGATACCTTCCACTACAACGATCGTATCTTTTGCGATCTTTCCATCCGGTTCGTCTGTCTTTGCCGACCATTCCTGTCCACGGATTTCTACATGCCCTGCTGCCTGCAGTGTATCAATATCTTCTGTCACCAGTGCCTGTTCCCCAATAAGACTCTCAGCGTTCGTCTTCTGCCGCTCTTTATTAAAGTACTTCACGGCAAGTGGTCTTGTAAGCACCAGTAATATAACAGAAACTATGAGAAATGCAACAACCTGCGCAGGCAGACCGAAGCCGATCACTCCGCTCACAAATGCCACCAGCGCTCCGCCGGCAAACCAGATTGTCGTAAGTCCCATAGTCAAGATCTCGATAATTAATAATATTACAAATAATATAAGCCAGTATACAGTCTGCATAAATATTCCTCACTTTGCTCCGTGCTTCGCACTCCCTCAATCTGTCCGATATTCGCATATCGGGGCGAGCCCCAAAGTCTTGCATCCACTTATGAGTAAACTCATGTGGATGCCGGACTTTTTGTCTCTGGTATCATTATCTTACTATATTTTCTCCGATAACGCAATTCTAACTGTCTACTGACTTCCTTATGATTTTATGAATTTTTCTCTGTATTTCTTCTCTGTCTCTTCACTTCAAACATCAATACCGAAGCGGCTATTGCGGCATTTAACGACTCCACCTCTCCGCTCATCGGAATAATGATATAGTGATCTGCCATTTTCGAGGTTTCTTCACGCAGCCCGTTCCCCTCATTTCCAATCAGGAATGCACAGGAGAAAGCATAATCTTCTTCATCATAAGACTTCTCCCCGTCCAGATGCGCCGCGTATACTTTAATCCCGGCATCTTTGATCTTGCGGATTGCCTTCAGGATATCTTCCGCATAATAAAACGGCATCCGGTAAATAGAACCCATCGTTGAACGGATTGTTTTCGGATTGTAAATATCCACACAGTCACGGCTCATGATCACACCTGTTACACCTGCACCTTCTGCAGTCCGCACGATCGTACCCATATTTCCCGGATCCTGCAAATTATCCAGCACTAGCAGATGCCTCTTTTCGCCTTTTAACAGATCCTCCAGCTTATAGGATTTCTGCCGCACAACACAGAGAACACCCTGTGGTGTCTTTGTATCCGATGCATGTGCAAATACAGTATCCGTCAGCACTTCTATGTGCACTCCGGCTTGCCCTGCAATCGCATTTACCAGCACTTTTTCTTTTTTATAAAAAGATTCAGATACATATACTTCCTGTAATTCATCCACCGGCACTTCCCGGAACATCCGGATGCCTTCCACAAGAAATACATGTTCTTCATCTCTTAATTTTCTCTTCTTTTTTAAATTAATCAGTCTTTTAACTTTTCCGTTTGCTGTACTTGTAATCATTCTCTCTGTCCCTTAATAACTATAATATTGAAGCACCCCTGATTATGGTGCCTGCAAATCGCTTTTTACTTCACCTTTTTCACAATAATTGTTATACTTTGAAACGGTATCCGACACCCCAGATTGTCTCGATATACTGAGGGTTGGATGTGTCCATCTCGATCTTTTCACGGATTTTCTTAATGTGCACGGTTACAGTTGCGATGTCACCGACAGATTCCATATCCCAGATTTTCTGGAACAGTTCATCTTTGGAATACACATGATTCGGGTGTGCCGCAAGAAATGACAACAGATCAAATTCTTTTGTTGTAAATGTTCTCTCTTCTCCATTTACCCATACTCTTCTTGCAGTCGTGTCAATCTTAAGTCCTCGGATCTCGATCACTTTATTTTTTTCTGCCATGCTTCCGATCAACCGATCATATCTTGCAAGATGTGCTTTCACACGTGCCACCAACTCGCTCGGGCTGAACGGCTTTGTCATATAATCATCCGCTCCCAATCCCAGTCCACGAATCTTATCAATATCATCTTTTTTTGCTGATACCATAATGATTGGTGTGTTCTTCTCATCTCTGACCTTCCGACAGATTTCAAATCCATCTACCCCCGGAAGCATCAGATCAAGAATCAGAAGATCATATTCTTCCTGAAGTGCTTTCTCAAGTCCACTGTCTCCATCATTTGCAACTTCCACTTCAAATCCGCTCAGTTCCAGATAGTCTTTCTCCAGATCTGCAATCGTCTCTTCGTCTTCAACTATTAAAATCTTACTCATTCAATGGTACCTCCTGATATTTTCTCAAAACAAAATACATCGTTGTTCCTGTGTCTTCTCTGCTGGTTGCCCAAATCTTACCACCATGCTCTTCCACAATCTTCTTAACAATAGAAAGCCCGATACCGCTTCCGCCTTTGGACGAATTTCTCGAAGCATCCGTTCTGTAAAAACGGTCGAAAATATTTGGCAGATCCTTGGCTGCAATTCCTTTGCCGTTGTCTTCCAGTTCAACCTGAATAAAGTCACCGACATCTTTTACACGAAGGTTGATGATCGGTTTTCTTTTATCCATATATTTCAACGAATTATTTACAATATTATGCACAACACGCTTGATCTGTTCCGCGTCTGCAATCACTTTCACTTCTGGATCTACATAATTAAAATATCCAAATTCTACATTTTTCGACTCCAGTTCCAGCGACAAATCTTCTGCACAATCTGTGAAATAATCATTTACAGATATAATATTGAAGTTATATGGAATACGGTTTGTGTCAATCTTGGAATACAATGTCAACTCATTGATCAGTGTATTCATCTCATTCGCTTTATTATAGATCGTGCGGATATATTTGTCCATTTTCTCCGGTGTATCCGCTACTCCGTCCATGATTCCTTCTGCATATCCTTTGATTGCTGTCACTGGTGTCTTAAGGTCATGGGAAATATTACTGATCAGCTCTTTGTTCTCCTTGTCAAACTGAATCTTCTCTTCTGCACTGTCCTTTAACCGCTTACGCATATCTTCCAGATCACTGCAGAGCTGGCCGAGCTCATCATCAGACTCCGGTTTGATCTCAAAATCCAGATTACCTTCTTTGATATTATAAGCTGCCCTCTTCATCTTTGACAACGGACGCATGATTCCGCGGTAGATCCACATGAGCAAAATAAATGCCGTTGCGATTAAAACAATAACAACCACACAGATCAAGTCTACAAAAAGCTCCTCCACTTCTGGTATAACGTTCTTCATGTCTGTAACGATAAATGCGCTTCCTTTTTCTCCACTTCGATATTTAAAATCAATCTGCTTGATCAGTACCTGAGCATTGCCACCCAGATAAAGTCCATTTTTCGCATCGGCATCTGCCTCACCATACTTCGGAAGCTGACGGATCACATATTTTGTTTCCCCACTGTCTGTACCAATGTAAACAATGGTATTTCCTTTTCGCACAAGCAGATAGGCTTTTTTCTTTTCCAGTTTTTTATTTACTTTCTCAAGTCTGGTCGCATCGCCCATCTCTTCCGGATCTTCGGCAATAATCTTCTTTAGTTCTTCATACGGCTTCTCAGTTACTTTTGACAATACCTGCATAGAATTTGATAAGCTCTCCCAGGTTGTATCCGTAACTCCATATGTCTTTTCGATTGAGCTGATCTGATGTCTGCACAGGACTATTCCCATAGTTGTTGTCAATATAATCGGAATCAGCGTAATCGTTAAAAATGCTATCACAAGTCTTGTTCTTATTTTCATAGGAACACCTCCAGACTCAAGTATAGCATGAAAAAAGGCGCTTCACATCAAAGCGCCTGTAAACATTTCTAAAAATTTTATAAATATGCTTTCAGTACATCCACCTTATCTGTCTTTTCCCAGGAGAGGTCGATGTCTGTACGTCCAAAGTGTCCGTAAGCTGCTGTCTGCTTGTAAATTGGTCTTCTCAAATCCAGCATTTTGATAATTCCTGCCGGGCGGAGATCAAAGTTCTCGCGGATGATCTCAACCAGTTTTTCATCAGATACTTTACCGGTTCCAAATGTATCTACCATAATGGAAGTCGGATGAGCAACTCCGATTGCGTAAGAAAGCTGGATTTCACATTTCTTGGCAAGTCCTGCTGCAACAATATTTTTCGCAACGTAACGTGCTGCGTACGCTGCTGAACGGTCTACCTTTGTGCAGTCTTTACCTGAGAAAGCTCCGCCGCCGTGACGTGCCATTCCACCGTAAGTATCTACAATGATCTTGCGTCCTGTCAGTCCACTGTCTCCGTGTGGTCCACCGATAACAAAACGTCCTGTCGGGTTGATAAAGAATTTTGTATTCTCGTCTACCATCTCTGCCGGAAGTACTGTGTCAAATACATATTTCTTAATATCTTCGTGAATCTGCTCCTGTGTCACATCCGGATCGTGCTGTGTAGATAAGACAACTGCATCCAGACGTTTCGGAACATCATTTTCATCATATTCTACTGTAACCTGTGTCTTTCCATCCGGTCTCAGATAAGAAAGCGTTCCGTTCTTCCTTACTTCTGTAAGTTTTCTTGCCAGTTTATGCGCCAGAGAAATCGGATATGGCATCAGTTCCGGAGTCTCATCCGTTGCGTATCCGAACATCATACCCTGGTCGCCGGCTCCGATCGCATCAATCTCATCATCGCCCATTGTATGCTCTTTTGCTTCCAACGCTTTATCAACTCCAAGAGCGATATCTCCAGACTGCTCGTCAATTGCTGTGATCACACCACATGTCTCTGCGTCAAATCCAAATTTTCCTCTTGTATAGCCAATCTCTTTTACTGTATCGCGTACGATTTTCTGAATATCAACATAAGCATTTGTAGTGATCTCACCCATAACGAGAACCATACCTGTCGTTGTTGTTGTCTCACAAGCCACACGGCTCATCGGATCCTGTTCCATCAATGCATCAAGAATCGCGTCTGAAATCTGGTCGCACATTTTATCCGGATGTCCTTCTGTAACGGACTCGGATGTAAATAATCTTTTTTCCATGTCATTCTCCCTTCTACTTTCTCCCGGGACGGGGATTTTCTAGAAAATCCCCGTCCCCTTTTAAAAAAGACCTGTCCCTTTTTATGTTATCCACATAATCATCCACAATGCGAAAAAAACAGTCCACAACAAGTGGACTGTTTATATTCTCATATATCAATCTTCTTATTGTTCGATTACTCGCTCAGGTTGGCACCTTCCCATGATGGGGGTTGCCGCAGCTTCACAGATCCTTTGTACCTCCACTGCTCTGAATAAGAGAAAGTTAGCAATATTTATTATTTTCTTTGTTACCTTATAAGACTTTACACGTTTTAACTGTTCTTGTCAACTGATTTATCCAACTTTTAATTTGAATTTCTGAATTTCTTTCTCAGTTTCTACTTTTTCGATAATACCGCCAAGACCTCTGAGCTTCTCTTCGAATCTCTCATATCCTCTTTGGATATATACAATATCATCTACAATTGTAATGCCTTCTGTTGCAAGTCCTGCAATACAAAGTGCAGCTCCTGCGCGGAGATCCGGTGCACTCACTCTTGCTCCGCTGAACTTCTCAACACCTTCGATAGTTGCTGAGTTGCCTTCCACTTTGACATTCGCTCCCATTCTGGCAAGTTCGTCCAGATATTTGAAACGATTTTCAAAAATACTCTCTGTAATTGTGCTTGTTCCCTTGCAAAGTGCAAGCGTCACACCAATCTGTGGCTGCATATCCGTTGGGAATCCAGGATATGGAAGTGTCTTCACATGTGTACTTGTAAGATCTCCCTTGGATACAACACGCACTGCATCGTCAAATTCTTCTACCTCACAGCCAATCTCTTCCAGCTTGGCAATCGTAGCTTCCAAATGCTTCGGAATGACATTCAATACTGTCACATCTCCTCTGGTTGCCGCTGCCGCAAACATAAATGTTCCGGCCTCAATCTGATCCGGAATAACCGAATACTCTGTACTGTGAAGCTGTCTGACTCCACGAATCTTGATCACATCTGTTCCTGCACCACGAATATTCGCTCCCATGCTGTTCAGGAAGTTTGCCACGTCTACAACGTGTGGCTCTTTAGCCACATTCTCCATAATTGTAAGACCGTCTGCCATCGCAGCCGTCATCATTACATTGATCGTAGCGCCTACACTGACAACATCAAAATAAATATGTTTACCAACAAGCTTCTCAGCTTCTGCCATGATCTTACCATATTCAATCTCTACTTCTGCGCCCAGTGCACGGAAACCTTTCAGATGCTGGTCAATCGGTCTGCTTCCGATATTACATCCTCCCGGCAGTGCCACTTCCGCATGTTTGTACTTTCCGAGCATCGCGCCAAGTAAATAGTAAGATGCACGGATCTTTTTAATATAATCATATTCTATACTGAAATCATGAATGCCTCTTCCGTTGATCGTCACAGTATGACGGTCAATTCTGTTCACTGTCGCTCCGATTCCGGCAATTGCGTCCAGTAATACATTAATATCGTTGACATCCGGAAGATTATCAATCTTAACTGTCTCATCTGTCATGATCGCAGCCGCAAGAATTGCAAGTGCCGCGTTCTTTGCTCCCCCTATTTCGACCTCTCCGACTAACGGATGGCCACCTTTAATAATATACTGTTCCATTAACCACACCTCTATATAATATTGCTGTCTATGATATAAGCATATTGGATATAGCAGTTATGCCCATTTTGTTCTCTTAAAAATCTAAAACAGGAAGACTCCCACTTCCTGAGTCTTTGCTATTATAGCACAAATCCAACATTTGTAAAATATTTTTTAATTTTATGTAATTATTTTGTAACATTTAATCCGTTTTCAAGCACACGAAGAACTTCCTCGATTGTCTCTTCCAGATCCCGTCCTTCCTCACTGATCGTGAGGTCTGCATACCGTTCAAATAATGCGGTACGCTCCTCATACAGATCTTTTAATGTCTGACCGTCTTTTAACACAACACCTCTGTTTTTAGCATTATGGAGTCTGTTACTTATTGTCTCATACGACGTATGTAAATATACGATCATTCCGGTCTCTTTGTAATGCCTCATTGCATTCTCACAATATACAACACTTCCTCCCGGCGAGATAACAGCACGCTCTTCCTGAATCTCCGCATTCACCCGGTCTTCAATCCGCAAGAAACCTTCATTTCCTTCTTCTGCAATAATCTCTTTAAGCAAACGCTTCTCCACTTCCTGGATTACCAGATCTGTATCTACAAACTTATATCCCAGTCTCTTAGCAACAACAACACCGACTGTGCTTTTCCCCGATGCCGGCATTCCGATAAATACGATATTCTTCATATTTTTCATCCTTTAGTCTGTATTTGTTTGAAATCTTTTGATACTTATTACATTTTAATCCTATCCATTTTAACATAAGATTCCTTTTTCGTCCACTTCTTGCTTCAGAATCTACTGCCTTTACAAGATTCGAACTCATTTTTTATCATTTTCTGACCAATTCTACCAATACCGCTCTGCCTGATCTGCCAACGGATACTTTACCATAAAAAATAAGAACCGGAAATCCTTTTATTCCTCCGGTTCTTATTTTGTATAAATTATCTCTTCAGGATACACTCTCATTCAGAAAATAATATTTTCTCTGAAAGTTTCTCCGCTCCTGCCTTCGGCGGCATATCTCCTGACAGGTCATTACCCACACCAGCTCACGAAGCCAGTCATCTTCCATTTTCGTCGGAAGATCATCTGTTTTATCCTTCTGCTTATCTGCAAAGTCGATCTGACCTTTCACATTTGCATAAACACGACCGCATATCATCTGTATTTGCAAACGATCCGGATACTCATCATAAATCATACTGACGTCATATTCCAGCCGGTCGCATTCTGCCTCTACATATGGCAGAATCTTTTTCACTTCGGCCGGATACATACTCTTCATATAAGATACATCCCGGCTGTTTTCCCGCTCCCAGGCTGTATCGATTGGCAGCTGATTTTGATATGCCATATAAAAAGGCAGTTTCTCGCTCATCGGTTCTGCTCCTTCCAGGGAAATTATCTGCTTTATTATATGCATTTTTTCATAAGCTGTTCCCTGAAATCTTTTCTGTTATTCATTTTTTGCGGCTTCAAAATTCCGATGCAGAAGTTTGTGTTCTTTTCCTTTCAGCAAGCCATCGTACAACGTCTGAACCAACGGATTTTCATTGGACTTCTTAATCTGGGTATTCACATCTGAATCATAAAGACCCTTCATTCTTGCTGATTTTGTTCTCGGTCCGGCCGGTACCGGCTGTCCACCACCCATGACACAGCCTCTGTAACATGCCATTACTTCTACGAAATCATAGTGTACTTCCCCGGCCTTGATCCGCTTCAAAAGTGCATCTGCATTTCCGAGACCACTTACGATTGCCGCACGAATGGTTCTGCCGTTGTAATCAAATTCTACTTCTTTCAGGCCTTTCTCTCCACGCACACCGCTGAATTTGATATTATCCATATCTACACGGTTATGTCCTTTACGCAGACGTCTCAAAACCGCTTCGGTCACACCGCCGGTTACACCAAAGATCACTCCGGCACCGGATCCGATTCCAAATGGCATATCTGACGCTTCAATTTCCAGATTCTCAAAACGGATACCAGACTTGCGAATCATGGAAACGAGCTCGGTTGTTGTCAGTACATAATCGATATCCTGCTTACCGTTTGTTGAAGATTCCGGTCGTAAAATCTCATCTTTCTTCGCTGTACAAGGCATAATAGATACAGATACCACTCGTTTTCCGAGATTCTTCTCCGGATCTTTATAATATTCCCGTACTACAGCGCCGAACATCTGCTGTGGTGACCGGCAGGTCGAAAGATTCTCGGCAAATTCCGGATAACGGTTTTCACAATATCTTACCCATGCAGGACAGCAGGATGTAAAGAGTGGCAATTTTTCTCCGGATTCCAGCCGATTCAAAAGTTCTTCCGACTCTTCTATAACTGTAAGATCCGCACCGTAAGATGTATCAAATACTTCATCAAATCCCATACGATGCAGGACATTTACCAATTTACCCATAACATTTTCGCCACGCGGCAGACCGAACTGATCTCCTACTGCCACACGGACTGCCGGTGCGATCTGTGCGATCACTTTGGTATCTTTATCTGCAAGAAGATCCCAGATAACATCCATGTTGGTCTTAATACTGATTGCGCCTGTCGGACATACAACCCGGCATTGTCCACAGTTCACGCAGTCGGTCTCTGCAATTTTCTTATCAAATGCAGGTGTTACCAGCGCTTTTGTTCCTCGATATGCAAAATCAATTGCATTTACTGCCTGCACATTGTCACACATACGTACACAGTCACCGCACAAAATACATTTATTCGGATCTCTCACGATCGCCGGCGAACTGTCATCGATCGGCTGTAATTCTTTCGTATTTTCAAATCGGACATCCATAACACCCATCCGGTGCGCAAGGCTTTGCAGCTGACATTCTCCACTTTTGATACAAGTTGTACAGTCTCTGCAGTGCGCTGCCAGAAGTAACTCCAGAATTAATTTCCGATACTTCATCAGGCGCGGTGTATTTGTATAGATCACCATTCCGTCTCTCGGTGGTTCGGAACAGGATGCAAATGTTTTTCCTTTATCATTTTCTACTGTACATAAACGACAGGCACCATATACAGACAGTTCTGAATGGTAACATAAGGTTGGTATATCAATATCTGCTTTACGAATGACGGTAAGAATATTCGGTTCATCCGTAAATTCTACTTTTCTTCCATCTATAGTCATTACTCCCATGACGTTTCCTCCTATCTGGCAACAGAAATTGCCTTAAACGGACACTGTTCCATACAGGCTCCGCACTTAATGCATTTCTCCTGATTAATGTGATACGGTGATTTCAACTCACCTTCAATTGCTCCAGCCGGACAATTTCTTGCACACTTGGAACACCCTTTACAGATGTCCAGATCAATCTGGAACTGTCTGAGATTTGTACAAACCCCTGTTTTACACTTCTTATCCTCAATATGTTCTCTATATTCTTCTGCAAATGCATTCAATGTACTGATAACCGGTTTTGGCGCACTCTTTCCAAGTCCGCATAACGCGGTACTCTCAATCATATCGGCCAGTTCACGCAACTCATCTATATCTGTCGGTTTTCCATTTCCGGCTACGATTCTTTCAAGAATCTCCAGCATTCTTTTTGTACCTTCTCTGCATGGCACACATTTTCCACAGGATTCTCTCTGCGTAAAGCTCATAAAGAACCGGGCTACTTCTACCATACAGGTATTTTCATCCATAATAACAAGTCCGCCGGAACCGATCATCGCTCCGATCTTCGCCAGCGAATCAAAATCCATCTTGCTGTCCAGCTGTTTCTCTGTCAGACATCCGCCCGATGGTCCGCCGATCTGAACCGCTTTGAACTTTTTACCGTTCTGAATGCCTCCACCGATATCATAAATAACTTCCCGGAGAGTAATTCCCATCGGCACTTCGATAAGTCCTGTGTTTCTTACATTACCTGTCAATGCGAATGCTTTTGTTCCCGGGCTTTCCGGTGTACCGATACCCAGATACCACTCTGCGCCGTTTTGAATGATCATTGGTACATTTGCGTAAGTCTCAACGTTATTTAATACTGTAGGTTTTGCCCAGAGTCCCTGCTGTACTGTACGCGGCGGTTTTACTCTCGGCATACCACGTTTGCCTTCAATAGATGCTGTCAGCGCACTTCCTTCGCCGCAGACAAATGCTCCGGCTCCTCGGTTGATATGTAAACGGAAGCTGAAGTTTGTTCCCAGGATATGATCTCCTAAAATTCCAATCTCTTCCGCCTGATGGATTGCCGTCTCCAGTCTCTGGATCGCGAGCGGATATTCGGCACGGACATAAATATATCCTTCCTGCGCCTGAACCGCATATGCAGCGATCATCATACCTTCGATCATGCGGTGCGGATCACCCTCCATAATACTTCTGTCCATGAATGCGCCCGGGTCACCTTCGTCACCGTTACAGACTACGTAACGAATCTTTTCCTTCTGGGATGCTACCTGTTTCCATTTACGTCCGGTACGGAATCCTGCACCGCCACGTCCTCTTAAATTTGACTCATAAATCATATCGATCACGGATTCCGGTGTCATCTCAAACAATGCTTTTTCTAATGCAGAATATGCTCCGACCACCATCGCTCCTTCGATGTGATCGGCATCGATATGTCCGCAGTTTTTCAATACAAGTCTCGTCTGCTTTGCGTAAAATGGGATCTCTTCCTGTGAAGCATAGACCTGTCCGTCCATATGATATAACAAACGTTCAATCGCTTTTCCTTCGCAGATTGTTTTCTGATAGATCTCTTCACAATCATCCGGCGACACTTTAATATATAAATAATTATGTGGTTCGATTCTCACCAGCGGTCCCATTTCACAGAATCCGTGGCAACCACTCTTCATAACCTTGGTATGTGCAATCTCTGCGCCGAACTCCACCGATACATTCCCGTCATTCTTTGTCAGTTCCAGCATTTTCTGGTAAATTTTATCTGAACCCCCGGCCAGACATCCTGTTCCACCGCAGATCAAAACGCGACATTTCGCACGCTGCCGCTTCTGACATTCAGTACGATATTCTTTTAATTCCGTTCTGTTCTCTATCTTCATGTTATTCTCCTCTCAACTCTTTCAGCAGATCCACTACTTTTTCCGGTGACATCTTAGGATACACAACATCATTTACTGTAATCGCCGGTGCCAGACCACATGCCCCCAGACAGGACACCGTCTCCACAGTAAAATACAGATCGTCTGATGTATGCTTCTTATCATTTAATCCGAGTTCCTTATACAAACGTTCCAGGATCGGAATGGATTTTCTCACATGACAGGCTGTTCCATCACAGACTTTAATGACATATTTGCCTTTCTGCTCGAAAGAAAAATTCTCATAAAAACTTGCCACGCTGTACGCCTTTGCTTCCGTAATCCCGATCTGTTTTGCCACATATGTCAGAAGTTCCGGTGGCAGGTATCTGTACTCCTCCTGAATATCCTGGATAATCGGGATCAATGATCGTTCTTCTCTTGTGTGTCTTGCTATGATTTCATCTGCTTTCTCATAATACGATGTATCTAACATAATATCCTCATCCTCCTTTTTGTTCATTTTCCCCTGATATTGGCTATTTTTTATCAATTTATTGTATATTATATCATAGAAATTATTGATATGTTTATATCAATATCCGATGTCTTCCATATAGAATTTTATATATCCTAAAAAAAGATGCACCCTCAGGCACACCTTCTTTCTTCTAGACAATTATATTTCTTCAATTTTCCTTCTCAGATGCTCAAGAAATTCTTTTTCTTTCTGATTCATCACATATCCTTTTTTATATATCAGTGCATCCCTCATTTTATGTCTTAGAAATCCGACTTCCTTCTGCACAAGATGATACCGTTCCAGCATCTTTTCCGGCAGCGGAGATACCCACATATAACTGTTCTTCACTTCTCTTAAAATATCAAACTGACTTCCTCTTTCAAAAATATATATTTTCTTTTTCGGATGATAGGCTTCCCTTCCTTCCCGGTAAAATTCAATATATTCTCCGTTCGGGAGCCTGGAATCTCCATGTAAGATTTCTACTCCGTCCGATAATTCTCCCGGAGACTGAAAATCCTTTTCTGCAAGTTCTCCGTCTGCGGAAGTCAAAAGTAAATAATCAAATTCATTGATCACCTGCATTTCCAGATTCCGAAGCTGAAGAAGCGATTGGTAATCCTCCTGCTTTCTCCGCTGATACCGTATAATTCCAAGATCATATCCATTCTGACCGATACTGTCGATTGCCGTCATCGTACTTGTCTCCCGGAAATCCACATCCATCTCCATCTGGTCATCCTGGTTGCTGATATACTCGGCAAAAGCATGCGCAATATAGCTGGCCCGGGGCACACAAAATCGAAGTGTCAGCTTTTCACTGCGTTCTTTTCCATAATGTTCCCTTAGCTCATCAACATCCCGGATGACTTTTCTGGCATATTCCAGAAAATTCTGTCCGTCTCTTGTCGCCTGTACTCCTTTTGAGGAGCGTTTAAAAATCTGTATGCCAAATTCTGTTTCTACATTTTTAATTGCTTTGCTTAAGTTTGGCTGCGCAATGTAAATCTCTTTTGCAGTCTGTGAAATCGATCCTCTTTTATCTATTTCAATAATGTATTTGAAATCCGTCAAATTCATTTGTATCTCTTCCCTTTTCCATGATGACGATGTTCCGTTCCGCCTTATTCTCTACGCGAAACGAAAAGGCGACACATCTTTTGTATCGCCTTTTCATTCTAAGCTCTTTCGCTGTAGTGATGTGCTTCTTCAAGCATCATATCTTTTACTTTCATCAGACGGATCTGAGAGCTTCTCTCGTTCTCATCCAGCTTCATCGTGATGTATTTGATTGTCTCCTGAGCCTCCGGAATTGTCACATGCTCCAGCGCATTTACACGACGTCTTGTCTTCTCGATCTCAGCCGCCATAAGCTGGCATGCTTTTTCTGTCTCCGCAAGTTTCAACATATCCGGCAGAATGTCCGCCAGTGATTTTACAGCACCATCCAGATCACTGGATGTAAATGCAAATCCATAAGAATAAATATCATTGGCATCAGCAGTCCTTGTCTTCGTATTGAACACAGGAATGTCAACGCTCATAACATTTTTATTGCCTACTTCCAGATTTACTTCCTGTTTTGGTGCCATCAGTGCGGTATTCAACGTAGCCTCATCCATTCCGGCTTTGGCTATAACAAAGTTCTTATTTGCAGAGAGGATTCCGGCTTCTACTTTCTGACGAAGTGCCATGTTCTCCTTTACCAGCTCCAGGAACTGACGCATCAGCTCATCACGCTTGTCTTTCAGGAGCTTATGTCCCCTTCTTGCTGTAACAAGCTTCTTCTTCGTCTTGGTCAGTTCCATCCGGGTAGGAGTGATCTGTTTCGATGCCATTCGCTACCTCCTTATTTCCATTACCTGATTATTGCTTTCCATAATACTGGTCTAAGAATTTGTCGTCGATACGTTTCAACTCTGCTCTTGGCAGCATAGACAATAATTTCCAGCCAATTTCCAGTGTCTCCTCAATAGATCTGTCGTTGTCATATCCCTGGGAAACATATTCTTTTTCAAATGCTTCTGCAAATTCTGCATATTTCAGGTCAATCTCTGTTAAGGCAGCTTCTCCTAAGATTGTCATCAGTTCTTTTGCATCTTTTCCACGGGAATACGCAGCAAATAACTGGTTCATCGTATTGGCGTGGTCTGCTCTTGTTTTGCCTTCACCGATACCTTTATCTTTCAGACGGGAAAGAGACGGTAATACATCAATCGGCGGCTGTAATCCTTTACGATACAGCTCACGACTTAAGATTACCTGACCTTCTGTGATATATCCGGTAAGATCAGGAATAGGATGTGTCTTATCATCCTCAGGCATAGTCAGGATTGGGATCATAGTGATACTTCCGTCTTTACCTCTCTGACGTCCGGCTCTTTCATACATTGTTGCAAGGTCTGTGTACATATATCCTGGATATCCACGACGTCCAGGTACCTCTTTCTTCGCTGCGGAAATTTCACGCAGCGCATCTGCATAGTTCGTGATATCTGTCAGGATAACCAGAACGTGCATATCTTTTTCAAATGCCAGATATTCTGCTGCTGTCAGTGCCATACGAGGAGTTGCGATACGCTCTACAGCCGGGTCATTTGCAAGGTTGATAAACAGAACGGTTCTGTCAATCGCACCTGTCTCTTTGAATGACTCGATGAAGTAGTTAGACTCTTCGAATGTAATACCCATTGCAGCAAATACAACGGCGAATTTCTCATCTGTTCCACGTACCTTTGCCTGTCTTGCAATCTGGGCTGCCAGCTGGGAATGTGGCAGACCGGAACAAGAGAAGATTGGCAGTTTCTGTCCACGAACCAATGTGTTCAGACCATCAATGGCAGATACACCTGTCTGGATAAACTCTTCCGGGTACACGCGGGCTGCCGGGTTCATAGGCAGACCATTAATATCTCTTCTTTCCTCCGGCAAAATCTCCGGTCCATCATCAATCGGACGTCCCAGTCCATCGAAGACACGTCCCAGCATATCCGCAGATACACCAAGCTCCATGCTTCGTCCGAGGAAACGTACTTTACTGTTACTTAAGTTAATACCGGCAGCATTCTCATAGAGCTGTACTACTACGTCATCTCCATCTACTTCCAGTACTTTACAGCGTCGTTTTTCTCCGCTTGCGAGTTCGATTTCACCAAGCTCGTCGTATTTAACGCCTTCTACACCTTTTACCATCATCAGCGGTCCGGCAACTTCCTGTATTGTTCTATATTCCTTTGGCATAATTAGAAGTCCTCCTTCCCGATCGTTCCTGCTACTTCTTTACCGAGTTCATCCATGATCTTCTCATATTCTGTCTCAATATTTTCAGCTAATGTATATTTATAACGACCGATTTTCTCTCTGACATCCATTACAAGAAGATCTTTCATGGATGCACCTTTGTTCAGAGCTTCTGAAGCCTGATCATAGAATGCAAGAACCAGTTTCATCATCAGATACTGTTTACGAAGTGGTGTGTAAGTATCTACTTCGTGGAAAGAGTTCTGATGCAGGAAATCTTCACGGATAGATCTTGCTGCTTCCATCTTCAGACGGTCAGACGGAGACAATGCATCCATACCTACCATCTGTACAATCTCTTCCAGTGCTGCTTCTTCTGTCAGAAGGCTCATCATTCTCTGACGGTCATCCATCCAGTCCGGAGCAACGGTTTCATTAAACCAGTCTTTCATATTATCCAGATACAGCGAATAACTGGTCAGCCAGTTAATAGCCGGAAAATGTCTCTTATATGCCAGTGCGGAATCCAGTCCCCAGAATACCTTAACGATACGAAGGGTTGCCTGTGATACCGGCTCTGATGTATCACCACCCGGAGGAGATACGGCTCCGATTACGGACAGGGAACCTTCTCTTGCATCTTTACCGATGGAAACTACACGTCCGGCTCTCTCGTAGAACTCTGCCAGACGGGAACCTAAGTATGCCGGGTAACCTTCCTCACCAGGCATCTCTTCCAGACGTCCTGACATCTCTCGAAGTGCCTCTGCCCAACGGGATGTAGAGTCTGCCATCAATGCTACAGAATATCCCATGTCACGGAAATACTCTGCAATCGTAATACCTGTATAAATAGATGCCTCACGGGCTGCGAAAGGCATATCGGATGTGTTCGCGATCAGAACGGTTCTTTCCATAAGGGAACGTCCTGTCTTCGGATCCTTCAGTTCCGGGAACTCATTCAGAACGTCTGTCATCTCATTTCCACGCTCTCCACAACCGATGTAAACTACGATGTCAGCTTCTGCCCATTTTGCAAGCTGATGCTGGATAACTGTCTTACCGCTTCCGAAAGGTCCCGGAACGGCTGCAACTCCACCTTTTGCGATTGGGAAAAATGTATCAACAACACGCTGTCCTGTTACAAGCGGTGCATCCAGCGGCAGTTTCTTCACATATGGACGTCCTGTACGAACCGGCCATTTCTGCATCATTGTCAGCTCTTTGTCTCCGTCCTTCGTCTCCAGAACTGCAACAACTTCTTCTACCGTAAATTCACCGGATTTGATCTCTTTGACTGTTCCGCTTACTCCATAAGGAACCATGATCTTCTGCTCAACAACTGCTGTCTCCTGAACAGTACCGAGCACATCTCCCGCTCCAACTTCTTCTCCGACTTTTGCAACCGGAACAAATTCCCATTTCTTGTCTCTCTTCAGGGAAGCAACTTCAACACCACGCTGTAAGTTATTTCCCGAAATCTTCATAATATCATCCAGAGGACGCTGGATACCATCATAAATGCTTGTGATCAGACCAGGGCCAAGTTCTACTGACATTGGTGCCCCTGTTGATTCTACCGGTTCTCCCGGTCCAAGTCCTGATGTTTCTTCGTATACCTGAATTGATGCCTCATCACCGTGCATCTCGATGATCTCTCCAATCAGACGCTTTTCACTAACACGTACAACGTCACGCATGTTAGCATCTCGCATTCCGGATGCGATGACCAGCGGTCCTGCTACTTTTTTAATCGTACCTGTACTCATTTGGACGAATCACCCTCCATTTCTTATTTTATTGTTGCGAAAACAGAATATCAGAACCGACAGCCACTTCCACAGACTTCTTAACGCCCGCGACTCCTGCTCCCGTATTACCGGCAATGCCAGGAATCTGGATGATCGCCGGGATGATTTCTTCCTGATATCTTGCAATTTCATGTTTTAACTGATCGGCCCAGGCTTCTGTAATATAAATAATTCCGTAACCACCTGTTGCCAGTTTGTGAAGCTCTTCGGCAGCTTCTTCATGGGTAGTAACCGGAAATGTGTCAAGCCCCAGTGTAGCAAAGCCGTAGATGCTGTCATAATCGCCTAATACTGCAATCTTATACATACATTTCCCTTACCCTTTCCCGAATAGAATCATCCGGCAGGTCGTTAAGCTTACCGGAAAGAATGATTCGTACCGTTTTTATTTCATTCTGTCTTGCAATTACATAGGCAATTACCGGTCCTATTGTAAATGCATTATATTTCTGCGGGCTGATCGTCTGGATGATCCGGTTGTCACACCACCGTTCAAATGCGGATGGAGATTCCAGAAGTGCCTGCGCACCTTCTGCATATGCCGTTCCCATCAGATAATCACGAAGCGCTTCCTTACCGGAAAGTGCCGCTTTGGAAAGCTGATCCACACTGACACTGTCGCACTCCGCCATTGCCCTTTTCATAAAGTCTATAGATTTCGCGGTTTTCTGTGATCGCACTGCAATCTTAATATCTGCAACTGCAACCGTTGATTCTGCATAATCCCGGATGATCTGGGCTTTTGACGCTTTACCTGCCGCATATACGGCATCCAGCGTTGCTCTGTCGATCATCACGTCGCACAACTGACCATCTCTTGTATGAAGCAGTGTCTCATAAGCATCCGCTGCCACATGCTGCATGTAGTCCGGAAGTCTGGTAAACGCTTTCTCTCTTACGATCTCCAGCATCTCATCCCCCGGAATCGCTACATCATCATAGAAAATGTGCCGGTTCTTTTCCTCCGTGCATACTTCCTTGATCGCAGCTTTCAGATTATGGAAAAGTTTTGGATAGGAAAGTACTGCAAAGTTCTCCATGTCAATGGAAAGATCCTTCACTACCTCCCAGATCTTCTCTTCCTCTCTGGTCAGTATCGCCTCTGCATCTCCGGAAGTATCTGTGCCTCCCCACCCCTTCTCTTCCAGGAACTGCAGGCACTGATGATAATTCTGGCATGCAATCAGCTGGTCGATCGTGCTGTTTGAAAACAGTGACACTTCCAGTGCACGTATGCGCGCAACCGCGTAGGTATACTGTTCACTCATGTTACTTCCTCCTGTCACGCGTTACGCAAATAATATATGGTATACTTTGTCAGACAATTCGTCTTTTTTCTCATCGAACATTGCCTGTAAAGTACAGTTCTCTTCTATCCCGCCATAGGCAAGAACAAATCCATTCTCAATCTTTCTTTCTTCTGCGGAAATCTTAAGGCTTCCGCCTTTGTCCCGCGCAGTGTTCTCCACTGCATTTTTAAAGTCGTCAGACATTCTCTGGAGATCTCCTGCGGAAAAGAAGATTTCTCCGTCCTGCGGCAATGCATATCTTGCAAGTAATTTTAATAAAACTCCAAAATACTCTTCCTCATTCATAGACTCCAGAGACTGATATGCCTTATCCAGCACGTTCTGGATCATCTCCTGTTTTGCTGCCAGAAGTTTTGTTCTTCTCTGCAGATCAATGGAAGATGCCGTACGCTCTTTGTAATTCACTGTATCCAGTTCGGATTTGTGGGCAATCGTCTCGGAAATCTTCTTAGCATCTGCCTCAGCCTGCGCTACAATCTCGTCCGCTTTTGCCTTTGCTTCTGCAATCTTGCTGTCTGCTGCCGCTTTTGCTTCATCCAGGATCTGACTTTTTATTTTTTCTAATCCTGTCATCGCTTCTTTGCTCCTTCCTGTTTTATACCTGAATTGCTGTTACTGCCAGAATAGAAATCAGGAGTGCAAGAATTGCGTATGTCTCAACCATTGCAGGGAACAGCATTGCTTTACCGAACTGCTCCGGTTTTTTAGCTACAATTCCGATTGCTGCCGCTGCTGTCTGTCCCTGTGCTTTACCAGAGATCAGTCCAACGATTCCGATTGGCAGACATGCTGCAAGGATCAGAAGTCCTGTCTGTGGATCAAGATCTGCTGCGCCGCCGCCAAGGAGACCAATCTTGGATAATGTAATGAAACCAACCAGCAGTCCGTAAATTCCCTGTGTACCAGGAAGCAGCTGCATGATCAATACTTTTGCAAATTTGCTAGGGTCTTCTGTTACAACTCCGGATGCTGCCTGACCTGCGATACCAACTCCGATTGCTGATCCTGCTCCTGCGAGAAATACTGCTACTGCTGCGCCAAGTAACGCATATACAAGTCCTAAATTACTCCAAATACTCATGATAAAGTTTCCTCCTTAATATCTACATATTTTGTATCTGATTCAAATGGTTCAAATGGTTTTCCACCGCCTTCGTAGAATTTTCCGAAAAATTCCACAAACTGAAGACGGTTCGTGTGCACATATGCACCAAGTAAGTTGATCGCAAGATTCAAAGTATGTCCCACCACGAACACAATCGCAAATCCGATCGCACCAACCACGCCTTTTCCAAACATGCTGCCCATCTGGTTTACAACAGATGCAATAACACCGGTTGCAAGTCCGAGAGCTAACAGACGTGAATAAGATAATACATCACTGAGCCATCCGGTAATATTATAGATGTCATACGCTCCAAGCGCGATCCTGAGAACCGGATTTTTATTTGCTCTTCCTGACATCAGAAGCAGTCCCAGTGCACCGATAATCGCAAGTGCTTTTGCAAGCGTATTCACAAACGGTGGAAATGCGATTTTTGCCTGTGCTATAGAAGCAAAAATATCAGATGGGATCAGCATCATTAAAAGTCCTGCCAGAAATACATACCATAAAATAACATCACAGAAAAAGTCTAATACTTTTCCTTCTTTCAGAAGCATGTAACCTTTGATTCCAAGGCCGACGAACAAATGTACAAGTCCGAATGCCATGGAATAGATCAACAGCTTCATCGGATTATTCAGCGGCGCAAACCATAATGGCTTGATCGTTATATCTTTATTAAAGAATGTCTTTCCTACAACATCGACAACGTCTCCGAAGTAACCGCCAAATAATACACCCCACACAAGTGTAGATAAACCACAGAACATAAACATCTTCATGGACTTTCTCATACTCTTGCTCATTCGTGGGAATTTCTTCAATACTACAAAACATGCGATTGCAATGATCGCACCGTATGCAGCATCAGATAACATCATACCAAAGAAGAATACATAGAAAAACGACATGATTGTCGTCGGATCAAACTCTCCTTTATGCGGAAGTCCGTAGGATTCCAGAACACCTTCTACACTGTCTGAGAAAGCATTGTTCTTTAAAATAACCGGCGGTTCTTCCTCTTCCTTTAACTCTTCCACATCCATCACACAATCGTATCTGTCTGCGATTGCTTTCTTAAGGACAGGAACTGTTTTCTCTGCAACATATCCGCTAATTACGAATGTTCGCTGTGACTGTGGAAGTGTGCCAAGCACTTCGTACTTCTCTGCACGGAGTCTGAAATAATCCCCCACTACTTTCAACTCTTCTCTGCTTGTGGCATATCCTTTGATCTCTTCCTCTGTCACTTCAATCTCTTTGTTCAGTTTCTGGATCTCGGCTTTCAGATTCTCTTTTTCCTTCGCCGGGATCTGGTTGGATATCTGCGATGGTCTTGCAAATCCTCCAGCTCTCAGAGCTTCTTCGGTCTTCTCTGCCTCTTTTTTCAGACAAAATACAGCAAGATAAACCGCGTCTGCATCTTCGGAAATGATCTGCACATCCAGTGCTTCAATCTCCGGACACTCTGTAGCTACCTTTTCATGAATAGCCGCTTCATCTGTGCCCGCCGGCATCGTTCCAAGTAACATTGCTGTTCTGGCTGTACCTGCATAATTCATAGGTGCATCCAACGAAAGCCACGGTTCAAGCGATTCAATCCGATTTTCAATCTTCACAATATTTGCTTTGATCTCTGCAATCTCTTTGCTCTTTGTGAGCAGAGCATCTGCTTTTTCGATGACTTCGTCTTTTTTCGCTGTGATTTTCTGGAATTCATCCTGACTGACAAGCTCTTTTCCCGCTAACCCGGACAACATTGACTGCTTCTGCGGTGCATATATATCAAGGATACCCAACGCCGTCTCTGTAAGCTGTGCTTTCTTCTCAAAGCTAAGCTTCGCATTCACTGTGTCCATCTTTTCAAAGCCTTCTTCATCAGCGATCTGGTTCATCTCCATAACGCCGAGTGCCTGCAGCTTTTCCAGAATTGCTTTGCGGTCTTTTTTAAGTGCGCAGATACTGACTCTTTGCATCTGCAATACTGCCATAGATCTATCCCTCCTTTACATTTTCTTTCCGGTTAGATCTTGATCAAACCAGCTGTGCAATAACTGCTGCTATTGCTTCGGCTTCTTTACTGCCCGCTTCCCGCTTTAACGAAACAATCTCTTCATCTACTTTCTGAAGTGCGTCCTTTACCGCTTCTTCTCCGGCTTTCTTTGCTTCATTCATTGCGAACTGCGCATTTTCTTTTGCTTTTGCTTCTGCTTCTTCTTTTATCCTCCCTGCAGATGCATCCGCTTTTTCAAGAATCTCGGCACATGCTGCATCGGCTTCTTTCATGGCCTTATCTGCCTCACACTCCGTGTCCTTAATGGTTCTAATGGTCTCTTCTACCATTCCTTCACCACCTCCCTCGCGTTCGTTAAAACTATGTTGTAAGTTTGATTATAATACCGCAATTATCAAATGTCCAGAATAATTTGTATTCAGGCAAGAACAAGCGCGCTTATTGTTGCGGAATTTACATAATTTTTTTATATTTTTCAAATAATTCAGACATTCCAGTGCAAATGATGCAAATGTCCTTCCAGATTCATTCCCGGAAAATTATTTTGCCGCAACGCTTCATATAACACGATAGCGACTGAATTGCCCAAATTCAGAGAGCGTATGTCTCCCAGCATCGGAATACGGATACAGTCCTCCTCATGATTCACTAATATTTCTTCCGGAATTCCTGCGCTTTCCTTTCCAAACATGATATAGCAGTCCGGCTCATACTGCACGTCTGTATATACTTTATGCGCCTTTGTTGTAGCCATATAGATCTTTGCTCCCGGATTCTTCTCCATAAAATCATTAAAATCAATGTAAGTCGTCACATCCAGATCTTTCCAGTAGTCCATTCCTGCTCTTTTTAAGTTCTTTTCATTCAAACGGAATCCTAACGGCTCGATCAGGTGCAGCCTTGCATTTGCTGCCACGCAGGTTCTTCCGATGTTTCCTGTGTTCGCCGGGATCTCCGGCTCATGTAATACAATGTTTAACATAATCTCTCCTCTTTTCTGCATAACTTAATTTTATAATACTATATAATGGATACACTTTCTACAGCAATAAAAAACGATCCCATACAAAAGATTCATCACCTTTATTTACAAGCGCAAATTCTTTATATGAGATCATTCTATTATTTTTCTTTTGGCTCTGAGAAAATACCATACACCGCATCCGGTGCCGGGCGGTCAATGTAACGTATTTCCTCTCCATTTCTTATAATCTTGTCATTGTTATCTGTAAAATATCCGATCATTGAGACCGGAATTCCTGCCTCTTCCATCTGACGCAGAAATGCTGACTGGTCCGATACTACCGCAAGAAAACTTCCTGTTGATGTCATCTGGTACGGATTCAGATGGAACTGTTCACAGACTTCGACTGTCTCCTGCAAAAGGCTGATGTTATGAAGTTCCAGATCAAGACCCATTCCTTCTTCCTTTGCCATCCGGTAAAGTTCGGCAAGAATACCGCCTTCTCCGATCTGGCGCAATCCAAATGCTCCTGCTTCGCGTGCTTTTCTCATTTCTTTCATCGAAAATACCTGCGGTGCATAGCTTTTGATCTGCGCAAGAAATGCTGGTGAAAATCGTTCCTTAAGCTGCTCCTCTTTCTCTTCTGTCACACGCAGCATTCCTTCCATTCCTGCCCATTTTAGCAGAACCACTGCCTGTCCGGCTTCCGGCTTACGCGTCTTAGGCTCAGCGACAGCAGCTACACCGTTTACGACAACCTGTGCAAAACGGAGCACCGGACTTTTTCCGGACTTTACTTCCAGAAGTTCCAGATCTTTTTCTTTGCAGATTTTCCGGATAGACTTTTCCAGTCCATGAATCCTCGACTGGTATCCATAATCCGGAATCTGTATCTGTACACTGATTCCGATATGCTCTGCACCTTCTGCTGCCAGTGCATTTGCCACAGCCGCAACACCGTACACACCGATCTGCTTTGAATATCCACATATCACTGTCTGTTCACTTATTATATGGCCATCTTTTGTTTCAAATCTCATTTATGCCTCTCCATCTTTTCCTGCATTTATTCCGACACATACGCTCTGTTTCCTGTTCCATGATTATTCCAGAGCCTGCGCCTGACTAATCGCCGCATTAATCTTACTTCTGTCCTGCGAACCGATCGCATTTCTTACAATCGCTGAAGCCTGTGCATTTGACGACTTCGTTCCCACTGAAATCACCTGATCCGACTTATTGTAAGTGCTGTTATTAATAACTTTCCGGCTCACTTGCTTTCCATCCTGTATTACAATCTTCCACAGTCTTGCTGTACGGCCGGTATGCCCGCCACCGGCTGCAACGATCGAACCAATCGCCGCATCCGCATTTGCCTGATATCTCACACCCGGTTCTTCTGTATGCGTCGTCTCACTTTCAAATTGGATCTTACGACTTTCTTTTCTTGTTTCTTTGCCATAAATTGAAAATGTCAGCTGGTTTGCTCCATCAATTCCACCTTCAATATATATTGGATCTTTGTAATTGTTCTGGAATCTGAAATCTTTATAATCGCCTGCGATCGCCGCATCCCTGGACGGATCTACATATGCTACTGCCATAGAATGTGGAAAACGCTTTATCACTTTTAATTCCGCATACAAAACGGCATTATACAATGTCGTAGATACCTGACAGATTCCTCCGCCGTAAGAATCTACAACCTGTCCATTCTCATAAGAACCCGCCAGTGCATAGCCGTGTTCTGCATCATATGGAGAAGTAATATCATGTACCGATACGACGTCTCCCGGCATCAGAATCGTGCCATTTAACTTCTCTGCTCCGTTTTTCAGATTCTTCCAGCGCTCACCTCCACCGGCATCGGTCGAAAATGTTCCCAGGCAGTCTTTGATATTTTTCAGATCTGCTGCTTTGATCCTCGGATGTTCTGTCTTTTGCGGAAGTGTAATCTCAAGCTTTTTATGATTCCATTTCCGGTTCAATGTTTGCACCAACAACTTTTTTGTTTCTTTTATATCGATTGTTTTTCCTTTTTTTTCCGATGTAATCTGAAATTCTCCGTTCACACGCGCAATCGTTGCATCCGTTGCATGCGGTGCAAGCGGAACCGCCTGTTTCTTCAGAACTTTCTCTGTCTTATCCGCATCAAGCGCCAGCTTCATATTTATCTTTGTTTTTTCTTTTTTCAGTCTGCGAAGTTTGCGGTATCTGCTAAGAAGTGTTCCCTTTTTTCCATAAGAAACTGCTTTCTCGATTGCCTGATCTTCTTTTTTATATTGAAACCCAAGATCTTTCAGCGTTGTTTCTGTCTCTTTCTCCCCGGTTTTCAATACAACTGCCTGCTTCTCATCTTCAGCGAAATGTTCTTCCATCGCACGCTTTGCTTCTTCCCGTGTCATTCCGGACACATTTACCACATTAATATATACGTTATCGCAAATCTTCTTCTCCGGATATTTTGACACATAACGATAGAGTGCCAGATAAGCGGCACCCCATACTAACACAACCAGGACAACTGTCATCAGACCGATGAGCTGTCTTCTTTTTCTCCTTCTTCGTAACATCCTTCTGGAAACTCTTCCGAAGCCCTGGCTTCTCCTGTCTCCTGTCTTTTCCCCCACTGCTCTTTTGTCTCCTTCTATAACGATCTTATACCATTGCCGGCAAAATCATAGTAGCTACCATAGCTACAATCACAATCATAATGATAACTGCGACTGCTTTTTTTACTCTTTTATCATTAAAATTCATATTTCTTCCTTCCTCTCTATGCGTTATGCGTTTATATTTTACCCTCTTTTTCTATGCTTTGCAACGATTTTCCCCACAATCTGCCAGACTGTCGATCAGACAGATTCTTGCATCCTGCGTAAGAGGATTTCGTTCCAGATAATCAAACAAAACTGTTTTCTGTAATCTTGAAAATCTTTCCAGATGCGTCATTTTACGCAGCTGGTTTTTGTCATATTTATCATAGGAAGTAAGATAACGCCTTTCTTTATCTTCTGTTTCATAAAACTGACGGTATTCTTCCTTCGTAAGCACTTCTTTTCCTGCAAATGCCGGTCTGGATTTTGCATTTTCACGCAGATAATAATCATACGTCAGTAATTCTCTGTAGTATTCCACTTTTTCCGGATGATATTCACGTACAAATCCAAGCAATATCTCATAGCGCTCGCTTCGTTTATGATTGACCTGATGATAATTTTGTTTCTTATAATAACTCCAGAGTTTCTCATACATGGTAAATGCACTCTCATATTCTTTTCCCAGTTCTTCAAGCGTCTCTTCAAATTGTCTGCTGTTATAATAAACTTCAACCATTTCTTCAATGCCTTTTAGATGTAAGATTTCCTCATAAGAGATCCATCTGGTCGAAAGCACTTCGTATGGTGGTGTACTTTTATACTGCAATCCATAATCTTCTTTTTTTGTTTCCATATAAGAACCTTTCAGAACTTTCAGGAAACCAAGCTGCAACTGTTCCGGGCGCATTCGGTATACATCATCAAAAGACACTGCAAAACTTTTGATATCCTCAAATGGCAATCCGGCAATCAGATCCAAGTGTTGATGGATATTTCCTGCCTGATTGACTCTTGCCACTTTTGCAGCAAGCTTATCAAGATCCATTGTTCGGTGAATCTCCCGGATCGTATCCGGATTCGTTGACTGTACGCCGATTTCCAACTGGATCAATCCCGGACGCATAGCAGTAATAATCTCAAGTTCTTCTTCATTTAACAGATCCGCCGACACTTCAAAATGAAAATTCGTAATTCCATTATCGTGTTCTTCCAGATATTTCCATATTGCCAGTGCATGGTCATGCTTGCAGTTAAATGTACGGTCTACAAATTTAACCTGCGGAACTTTATGATTCAGGAAAAACTGTAATTCTCGAAATACAAGATCAAGGCTGCGGAAACGAAGTCTCTTATCTATAGAAGAAAGGCAATAGCTGCATGCAAACGGACAGCCTCTGCTTGTCTCATAATAGATGATTTTATGTTCAAAATCTTCCAGATGTTCATATACAAACGGAACTTCGCTCAGATCGATCGGCTGCCGCCACGGTGTTTCTACTACTTCGCCGTTACTGTCACGAAATGTAATCCCATCAATCCCGGCCAGCACATCATCCGGGATCTCATATCCGGTCATTTCCTGTTCTGTCTGTACATATGCTTCACACAATGCATGAAAAGTCAGTTCGCCTTCTCCTTTCATTACACCGGTAACTTCCGGCAGTCTTCGAAGTACATCCGGTGCGTCATAAGAAACTTCCGGGCCGCCGGTCCAAATCTTAAGATTCGGACGGACTTTTTTTATTTCCCGGATCAGTTCTTCAACATATTTTAAATTCCAGATGTAACATGACAGACATAAAACGTCGGGCTGCCTTTCGTAGACATCCCGCATAATATCATCCATCTGCTGGTTGATCGTATATTCTCCGATCTCAATCTGTAATTCATTATTTTCCTGTTCTGTGTGGCAGTGCAGGTCAGCGTATGCTTTCAGACAATAGACTGCTAAATTTGAATGTATATATTTGGCATTGATCGCTGCCAGCAAAATCTTCATTGTATATTTCCTCCAATTCCGGTATTTCCATTGACAATTCGGGCAAAACACGTTAAAATATAGACTCGTGCAGCCGGGGTGTTAGCGGTACCTTGTACCTACAATCCGCTATAGTAGGGGTGATATTGCGCAGAGGGCATTTTTCTTTCGGAGCTGCCCTTAATAAGTGGCGTTGATGACTGGGTCTTACGCGACGGGAATCTGTGAACCGTGTCAGGTCGGGAACGAAGCAGCACTAAGCAGAACCTCCCGGGTGCCGTAAGGCAGCCTGGTCTGAGTTAACTGTTAAGGTAACGTCCGGGAGAAAGTGTTCGAAGCGCAATGCACGTTTTTTATTTCTTGTTTTTATTTTCTCCCTGTTTTTTCAATTTCTTGGTTTCTCTTAGTTCTCTGAAAAAATCTTTCATCATCTGACTACATTCTTCTTCTAAAACTCCTGTTTCCAGCTCAACTTGATGATTAAATTCCGGCATCTGCAAAAGATTCAAAATAGATCCGGCACATCCGGCTTTTGGATTCATACAGCCGACCACAACCCTGTCAATCCTTGACTGCACCAGTGCACCGGCGCACATCTGACAAGGTTCCAGTGTCACATACATCGTACAACCTTCCAGCCGCCAGTCATCTAATTTCTTACTCGCTTTTTTGATCGCCGCCAACTCTGCATGAGCCAGTGTATTCTTATCAATCGTCCGGCGATTATATCCCCTGCTGATGATCTTCCCGTCCCGGACAATTACACAACCAATCGGTACTTCCCCGATCGCATATGCTTTCTTTGCCTGTCTGATTGCCTCTTTCATGTATTTTGCATCTGTATCTGTCATCTTCCGTTGTCCTTTTTCTTTATTTTCTGACACGCCTGCACCAGTATCCAAATCGCTCTTCTTCACTGTCTGCTGCCTGCGCTTCTTTTTTGTCTATGTTATCATCTACAATTGTTTCTGCAGTTTTATTTATATTTTCATCTACATTATTGTCAAATGCCAGTTCCTCTGCCATAACAAATTTCCCAAATCCGAAAACGCCTGCTGCCTGCGCTTCTTTCTCATGATACACTCCCGGTACTCCCAGATAACAGCCATCCTCTTCTTCCAGGAAAAGTAAATGCCCGTAATTATAATAGCCATGTAATAGGAAACGGTTATTCGCTAATTTCCATTCGCACCGCGGCAGCCTTGCGATCTCCCGTCTTGTGATTCGGTGTGCATTACATTTTTCCATGTGCTCTGTGGCTGCTTCAGATGCGGATATCTCCGGGGAAAAATCGGTTTCTGTTTCTGAACTTATTTTCTCCGATGGCTTTATGTCTTTGCCTGAAGCATGATCTGAAGTCAGTACCGGTTCATCTTCTATCCCATCTTTTGTATCTAAATTAAGACTGGGCTCTGTATTCGACTTTTCTTTTTTAGATGTACTTTCACTTTCCTCACCCAGCCACAAGCGCTCCGGCACCACCGGCATGTCATTCCACGATGCCGCATAATAATTATTTCCTTCTTTCATAAGAAGTACGCCGCACACAGTATGGCCTTTCATTTCATAACAAAAGCGATAATTAACAGCAGGGTTGATATTTCCAATCTCACCCTGCCTGATTCCAACGTAGCCTCTGTCTTCTTCACAAAGCAGGTACAGGAACAATGTCCGTTCACTTCCGAGGCGCAGTCCCTTTCCGTGAATGTGTACCATTCCTCTTGCTCCGCTTTGTTCCACTTTTACAAAACCTACATTCCTTATTCTTTTTCCCTGATCGTATTCATACAGATATCGGATAAATTGCTTCACCATTCCACATCCTGTCTGGTTTATTTATCACAATCTATTCCATGTCCTGTTAAAAAATACCACTCCACGGCCAATCCATTGCTTTGAGTTCCTGATACAGCTGTTTGGCGTAGCTGTCTGTCATTCCACAAATATAATCAGTCACCAGAAGCAGTCTTAAATACAGCCGTTCAATATCTGATTTTCCTTCTGCCTGCAAATGATACGCACTTTTATAATTGCTCGATATAAAAGAAACCATACGCACATCCAGCGATTCTAACTTCTCCGGCTCATCGTCATAGCTGATGATCGCATGCATGAACTTGTCCATCAGGAAATCCAGAACAGCCTCTTCTGCAACTTCCATCCGGTAGATCACATCGGACGTAAACACTTCCCGGTATGCCAGCTTTCCGAGCATGTCCATTAATTTCTCCGCTTCTGTATGGTAAAACAGATCATGCGGATATTTTCCTGCCATAATCTGATCATAATTAGAAGTAAATCCATAAGTTGCCTGACCGATGAGAAATCCCTGCACGCATATGATCCAGTTCTTAATCGCATACGCTTCCGGATGTGCGACATTTTTTTCTTTCCCACGTAAATACAACTCTCCCAGTACATCTGCCGGGGAAAATGTCTCTGTCTGCTCCGATTTCGTTAATCCTTGCACTTCTTTCAGCTCTTCCAGCAATGTATGGTAACTGATAAATTTCTTAATAAACGCATCTTCAATATCTGCTGTCTTGTACGCGATATCATCTGCCGCTTCCAATATATATGTCAGCGGATGACGGTTACCGTTTGTTCCGGTTTCTTTTTCAATCTCCCGGAAAATCTCCTCATCCGCATAATAATATCCCATTTTTTTCTTCTTAATATCTTCTGAATGAAGATCCATCTGATGGGACGGCACAGGATACTTTACAATTGTATTCAATAACGCATATGTCAGGTTCATTCCATGCTCATCCACCAGAAAGTGTAATTTCGTTACCAGTCTGAGTGCCTGCGCATTTCCTTCAAAATGATACAGATCTGCAAGCATCTGTTCATTCAGAAGCTGATCGACCGGGCGTCCGTGAAATTCGATCTTTGAAAGATTTCTTTCAAACCACTCTCTTATCGCGACCTCACCGTAATGACCGAACGGCGGATTACCAATGTCATGGATCAATCCGGCACACTGCAAAATATTACAGATATCTTCCTTCATGTGCGGTTTGAAGCCCTCATCCTTTTTATATAACAGAATATTTTCCGCAATATTCTGTCCCAACGACCTGGCAATCGAAGATACTTCCATAGAGTGTGTCAGCCTTGTCCGTATAAAATCGCTCTTGTCCAGTGGGAACACCTGCGTCTTATCCTGCAAACGGCGGAAAGAAGCGCTTCCGATAATTCTGTGATAATCTTTTTCAAATTCACTTCTCAGATCCGTATTGCCATCCGTCCTGCGACCGGATCCGGACTCTCTGCTTCGCTTTGTCGATAATAGCTGTTCCCATTTCATATATCTTCACGCTTTCTAATCGAGGTAAATCGGTGAAACATAATCATCACCGAGTTCTACTTTCTTTCGTTCCTGCTCACCAAGAAATGCCCACTCTGTCATATCCTGCCATTTGTGATCTTTGCGACTGTAAACCTGTACATAACCGATACGTTTCGGATGCATCCGCACACTGTTGGACTCATATTCACGACCGGTATATGGATTCATCTCACCAATGGATAAATCCTCTGTCTCTTCTTCCTGCTCGTTCTCTTTCGCAACAGCTTCCTCAAATGCTTCTGCAAATTCCTCTTCTACCTGTGATACTTCTGCTTCTGGTTCTGTAAATTCTTCACCGAGTTCTTCCTTATATTCTTCTTCCGGTTCTGTTATTTCCGGTTCCGGCACTGGTTCCTGTTCCAGTTGCTGTTTCTGTTCTTCCACTTCCGCCTGCTTTACGCCTTCTGCTTCCTTGTCTGCATGTTTGCCAGTCATTCTCTGGAAATAATCCTTCCAGCTGTGATGTTTCTTTTTCTTCACCGGTTCTTCTGATTTTGCTGTCGGTTCTTCATCTTCCGCTGTTGACTCTGGCTCTTCCGGCTCCGATGTTGTCTCTTCTGCTTCTCCTGTTGTGACCTCTGAAACTTCTTCCTGGTTCTCCTCTTCAAATGTTTCCCGGATCAGTTCCTCTGTCTCTCGGAAATCATCATATTCCTCTACAGGTTCTTCCACAGGCTCTTCTACAGGCTCTTCGTAGATTTCTTCCGTTACTTCTTCCACCGGTTCTTCTTCATAGACTTCCTCCACGATCTCTTCTGTCGGCTCTTCGTAGATTTCTTCTGCCGATTTTTCTTCATAAAATATCTCTTCCGTTGGTTCTTTGTAGACTTCCTCTTCCGGCTCTTCGTAAACTTCTTTCGTTGGTTCTTCGTAGACTTCCTCTTCCGGTTCTTCGTAAACTTCTTCTACTGTCTCTTCTACAATCTCTTTTTCCGGCTCTACTGCCACTTCCTGTATATGTTCCATGCTGTCATTTTCAGCAGCTGTATCCTCTCCCAGAATATTCAATTGAAAAGGACAGCCTAATATACTCGCGATCGTTCGCATATCCTGCTCTTGAAAATTATCGCGATTCAGTCTCTGCGTCATATTCTGACGGGACATCTTCTTTCCCGTCTGCTCTTCAATGAGCTTTGCAAGCTCTTTGATCGTCATACCTTTTCTCTTTAAGATAATCTTGACTTGCTCTCCAAATGTCAAATCCAGCATAGCTTATCCTCCTTATTCTATTCCATAAAAGCTCCCCATATTTACCTTATTTATTCTATCAAATACATAAACGAGCGTCAACTTGCACACAGCTATAATACGGAAAACATATCATGCCGATTTTAGCATCAAAACAGACTTTTCTCTTAATATAAAAATGCATACCTAAATAAAGACGGATACCAATTCATTCATTGATATCCGCCTTTATTCTGATTGTTCTTCCATCTTCATTACCTTCTACCTTTTGGTGGTCTGTACCTTCCTTTCTTAGTATCGTTGTCCTCCTGCGTTACACCTCGGACACTTTCAATTGTATAATTGAAATCGTATAACAAATGAATTATCTACAGCTCGCGTCTGTCTTATAATTCCGATTTGTTATTTTGTAATTACATTATAGCCTTGCATTATATATTTGTCAATATATTTTTTGTATTTATTTTCATTTTCAGATTATTTGAGAGTGTCAGACGTTATCCAGTGTAGGATCTTCTATCTCTTCCAGCTCCACAATATCTCCCAGCGGAATTTCCATCCCGTCTTTTAATACCAGGTGATTTGTCTCAGAATTTATCCTTTTAAATATTCCTGTTGCGATTTTGTAATCTCCGCCATCTTTTACTTTATCCGCGACAAAATACTTACACTGAATGAAAGCCTTCCCTTCTCTATGACAAATACGGCCGAGTACATAATCCAGCTCTTCCCGATACTCTTCATCCTGTATGATCTTGTCCTTTGTCAACCGGTGTTCCTCCTGCAATTCTTCTTTATGACCAGTCAGGGCTGCAAATGGTGCAAACTGTGCTGCTCTTGCTTCCAGCGACATGCGGGGATGCTTTCTGGATGTTGGATGTGGAAGATCTATGATATCTTTGTACTTTTTTTCTGCACTCTCAAATTTTCCATACACGCTCATGCTTTGTGTCCTCCAATCTGGCTGTTTCGCTCCACTGCCGTCGCGCCTTCCTGCAGATTCATGCCTTTTAAGATTGCATTTTTCCCGAACTTTTTCTTAATATCCAGCACTGCCTTCTGCATTTTCTTTTCCCGTTCCAGCTCTTCCTGCTCCTGTTGCTTCTTCTGCGGTTCATCCGGATCATTGTCAAATAGCGAAAGCTGTTCAAAGCCGTTCTTTTCCTGCGCCGCAGATTCCGACACTACATGATTCGCTGTGATTGTAATACGTCTGACTAGAAGTTCCGGATCTACGATCCGGTCATATAATTCCAATACCGCTTCCATAATTTTTTTCGTTGAAGATGTCCACTTTTCTAAATTTGCCGTACCATGAGCATGCTTTGGCACTTTGCGTCCATAGCGGTCCGTCGCTACTTCACCTTTAAATTGACTTTTTCCTTTTTGATTCGCCAGATTCTCCCTGTCAAAACCAATCGTCAGGACAATCTGATCTGTCACCAGCTGCTTTTCCACCAGATCCAGAACTAACTGGTCTGTCATTTCCTTTACAACAAGTTTTGCCTGTTTCCCGGAATAAGGACAATGCAATACCTGTCCGGCGCCCATACTGTTCTGCTCCGGCTGATAAGATTTCACAAAATCCATCGTACATGGCTCATAACCCCACGCATGATCGATCAATAATTCTGCATTCACGCCAAACATCTTGTATAAAAGTTCTTCATTATAATACTCATTCTCTTTTCCGATAGAACATCTCGCAATGTCGCCCATTGTGTAAAGACCGGCAGTTTCTAATTTCTGTGCATATCCATGACCTACCCGCCAAAAATCCATAAGTGGTCTGTGATCCCACAATATTTTCCGGTAAGATCTTTCATTTAATGATGCAATTCTCACACCGTTTGCGTCCGGCTCGATATGTTTCGCCACAATGTCCATTGCCACTTTGCACAAATACAGATTCGTCCCAATCCCTGCCGTAGCCGTAATTCCGGTTTCTTTCAGTATATTCTGTATGATCTTCTCTGCCAGTTTCTTCGCCGTTAATCCATACGTTTTCAAATAATGTGTCACATCCAGAAATACTTCATCAATCGAATATACATGCATGTCTTCCGGTGCGATATATTTCAGATATATACCGTAAATCCGGCGGCTGTAATCCATATAAAGCGCCATCCTCGGAACAGCAATAATGTATTGTAATTCCAGTTCCGGATGCTGCTTTAACTCTTCCATATTATAGGAATCTCCGGTAAACTTTCTTCCCGGAGCCAGACTTTTTCGCTTTCTGTTTATTTCGCTGACTTTTTGTACTACTTCAAATAAACGTGGTCTTCCCGGAATTCCACATTTTTTTAAAGAAGGAGAGACTGCAAGACAGATTGTTTTCTCTGTACGACTTGGATCCGCAACAACCAGATTCGTTGTCATCGGATCTAAATCACGTTCCTGACATTCCACAGATGCATAAAATGATTTTAAATCAATCGCTATATAAGTGTGTTCCATCTCGCATTTTTCCTTTCTTAATTTAGAACATATGTTCTCCTTATTATAATCTATTTTTCATATTTCGTCAAATATCTGAACCTACCGGATCTGCCACCGGTAGCTTCCTCGTCGCTATAATCGAACAGGCTAACTCCTGTTCGATTCGTATACCATCTCGCTTGGCAGCTCGCTGATTAGCGGTCGTCATAACAAAAAGTATACTCCCCACCCGGAAAGTATACTTTCATTATCTATCATATCTTAAGGTTTCATACACCTACTACTTCTTCAGTTCTCGTACCAATGCATCCACGCCGATCTTCACATTTTCCGGCGATGTAGCCAGATTCATACGGATAAATGTGCCAAATCTGCTACCACCGAACCAGTCACCAAAATCAACTGCCAGATGACATCTTTTCTGCACAACTTCTTTGACTTTTTCCGCCGGAACATATGCGCCCAGATCGATCCAGCACAAATATGTTCCCTCCAACGGCGAGACTACTACATCCGGAAGTTCTTTTTCAAATGTTTCTCTGACATATGCTTCATTTTCACGGATCTGTGCTTTCACACTTTCCAACCAGGAAGCTCCTGTCCGGTATGCCGCCTCTGCTGCGATATATCCAAACGGATTACCACTTCTGACACGGATTCCATCTACAAATGTATCCCATTTCTTCCGGAGCTTATCATCTGGAATGATCACAATGGAATTCTGCCCGCCGGCAAGGTTAAATGTCTTCGACGGCGCTGTGATTGCTACCATCATATCTGCATACTCACCAACAGATAAAGACGGTACATGCGGATGTTCACTGAAGATCAGATCATGATGAATTTCGTCCGAAATCACATATACCTGATGCTTTCTGCAGATTTCAAATAATGTCTTTAACTCCTCTTTTTTCCATACACGTCCTGCCGGATTGTGCGGTGAACACAGAATAAATATTTTCACCTGATTCTCTACAATTTTCTTCTCAAAGTCTTCATAATCTATATGATATTTTCCGTCTTCGTTGATCAGATCTGAACAGATCAGCTTCCGGTTATTATTTTTCACTGCATGCAGGAACGGATAATATACCGGCGTATTGACGATCACTGCATCCCCCGGCTCTGACAGAATCTGCACAAACCAGTGAAATGCCGCAACCACACCAGGTGAAAATCGCATCCATTTCTTCTCTACCGTAAATCCGTGCTGCTCCTTTTCCCATTTTATAAATGCTTCATAATAGGACTCCGGTATTTTATAATATCCAAATACTCCCTGCTCTACATATTCTTTCAGGGCATCCACCACCCCTTGCGGCACGCGGAAATCCATATCTGCCACCCACATTGCATGTAAGCCTTCCTCGCCAAACATGCCTGTCTGACCATCCCATTTGTTACAGTTTGTATTTTTACGATCTACATATACAAGTTCTTCCATACCATATACCATCCATTTCTTTTGTACTTGCATTTACAATGCTAACGTCATTATAGCACGATTTTTTCTGTTCCCCTATCCCCCAATATATCCTATCATCTTTTTACACAAATCATGCTGCAGAGTTTCTAAAATGTGCGCTTCATATTAATGAAAAAATTTACGCAAAAAGGCCCTAAAGTCTTTCTTGCATGAGTAAACTCATACAGAATTTAACCTTAGGGTCCCTTCTATCATTATCTCAATTTATCCGCGAAGCTGCTGCCGTCACCGGTATAATCAATCTGGAACAACTCACCGATCGTAGCTGCAATATCTGCATACGTGTCTCTCGTTCCAATGTTGATTCCCTGTTTCCATGCCTTGCTGTATCCAAGAAGCGGCACAGCCTCTCGTGTATGATCTGTTCCCTTGTATCCCGGATCACATCCGTGATCTGCAGTAATAAAGAGCACATCATCATCCCGCATATTTGCAAGAAATGTTCCGAGTGCTTCATCAAATTCATTCAACGCATTTGTATAACCCGGAATATCTCTGCGGTGTCCATACATCATATCAAAATCAACCAGGTTGATATAGCAAAGTCCGTCAAAATCTTTTTTCTGGATTTCGAATACTTTCTCCATATTTTTTGCATTTCCATGATTCGGTGTTGTCTCAGTCAGTCCCTGACCTGCAAAAATATCATAAATCTTTCCGACACCGATCACATCTTTTCCTGCTGCCTTTAACTGATCCAGAATCGTCGGTTTCGGAGGCACCAGTGAAAAATCATGTCTGCGGTCTGTTCTTGTAAAGTTCGGATACTCACCGACAAACGGTCTCGCAATAACTCTCGCTACTGCATGATCTCCCATCAAAATCTTTCTTGCAATCTTACAGTATTCATATAATGTCTCAATCGGTACGACTTCCTCGTGAGCTGCAATCTGAAATACACTGTCCGCAGAAGTATACACGATCAGCGCGCCTGTCTCCATGTGCTCTTTTCCATAGTCACGGATTACATCCGTTCCGGAATATGGCTTATTACAAAGCACTTTCCGTCCAGTCTGCTTCTCAAATTCTGCCAGCACCTCCTCCGGAAATCCATCCGGGTAAACCGGGAACGGTTTTGGTGAGATCACACCTGCCATCTCCCAGTGACCGATGGTTGTATCCTTCCCCTGGGAACTCTCATGCAGTCTTCCATAGCAGCCTTCCGCTGCCTGATCCTGATTTCCATATCCCATATCATCAATATGGTAAATGCCAAGTTTCTCCATATTCGGAATGTTCAATTTTCCTGAATCATAACAGGTTTTCCAGGTATTACTTCCTTCATCTCCAAACTGCGCCGCATCCGGTGCTTTTCCGATTCCTGCGCTGTCCAGTACGATCCAAAATGCTCTCATCCCGGTCCCTTCTTTCTTCTTACTATTGATTCGCTTTCTTATAAGCGACAAAATCTTCTGGGTTTAAAAATGCTTCTTTATATCCAAGTTCGTAACAAAGCTGCATGGTGTATGGCTGTTCCAAATATGCCTTCTCAAGAATATCCTTTTCCTTGAACACGCTTTTCACATCTCCGTCCAGCAGTGCATCTCCTTTTGCAAATACGATTGCCCGGTCAAATGTTTCCGCAACGAAATCCATATCATGCAAAATAGAAATCACAATCTTATGCTGTCTCTGTAATTCCTTCATGATAGCCTGAATTCTCTTCTTGCCCATGTAATCCTGTGCGATCGTCGGCTCATCAAAAATAACTACCTTTGTATCCATCGCAACGATCGCTGCGATCGATACCATCTTACGCTCAGAGAGTCCCAGATCATACGGATTAATCTTCTCTGTTCCCTTTAAGCCTACCATATCCAATGCTTTTAACGCAACTTCTTTTGCTTTATCTTTGCTCATGCCGATCTGCATCGGTCCGAACATTACTTCATCCAAAACTGTATTTTTGAAAATCTGGTCATTCGGATTCTGGAAAATAAGTCCAATATCTTTTGCCAGGGTTGCAACTGTCTGTTTGGAAATATCCTGCCCGTTAAATAAAATCTGTCCTTCTGTCGGACGCAAAAGTCCTTTTAATAATTTTACAAATGTTGTCTTTCCGGCACCGTTCTGTCCGATAATCGCAGTGGAGCGTTCATCAATCGTCAGATTCAGTCCCTTCAGGATCTCTTCTCCTGCATTGTATGAGAAATGCAGATTTTTTATCTCGATCGTATTCATAATGTCCTCCATTTCCACTACTTACATGCCAGCAGTTTGTGTGCTTCGTCCAAAGTTACCGGATAATAATCTGTTCCCGGAACACGAAGTCCCAGATCTTTGCAGATTCTTGTATAAACCGGTGCAACTACACCATGTTCATCCAGATCTTCTCTTGCGAAGATTTCCTGTGGTGTGTCAAATGCAACCAACTTACCGCCATCTAATAACATAATTCTGTCGCTGTAAGCTGCAATTTTTTCAATCTTATGCTCTACCATGATGACTGTAATACCTTTTTCACTCAGCTTGGCAACTGCTTTAAACACTTCCTCGCTTCCCTGTGGATCGAGCTGTGAAGTTGGCTCATCCAATACAATAATTTCCGGATTCATCGCAATGATACTTGCGATCGCCATTCTCTGCATCTGCCCACCGGAAAGATCAAACGGAGCACGGTCTCTGTATTTTGCAATATCGAGAAGTTCCAGCGCATCATCGATTCTCTTCTTCATTTCGTCTCTTGGAATACCAAAGTTTTCCAGTCCGAAAGCAATTTCTTCATATACCGTCAATTTTGAACCTGTTACCTGATTAAATGGATTCTGGAACACCATTCCAACTTTCTGGCAAAGTTCGTCTACTTCCACATTGCGTACTTCAATATCATCAATAAAAACTTTTCCGCCGTAAGCGCCACGGTAAAAGTTTGGCACCAGTCCGATAAGGGACTGGCAAAATGTACTTTTCCCTGATCCGTTACGTCCGATCACGCCGATAAATTCTCCCGGTTTAATATCGCAGGTGATTCCATCCAGTGCTAGTTCTTTCGTATCCGGATATCTGTATTTTAAATTTTCAATTTTAATCTCAGCCATTGTCTGTCTCTGTCCTTTCTGCGTATTTTATGCAAACATCATCACAAGTTTCCATACTACAGATGCCACTGTGGCAATTAATAAAATCCAGTAAATCGGACGGCTTGCAGCATTTGCATGGAATACATTCAAAAATGATTTCTTTTCTTTTGAGTTAAATCCACGAACTTCCAACGCGATCGCACGCTCTTTTGTATCAATAAAAGAACTCATGATCACAGGAGAAATCAACGGAATAAATGCCTTCATTCGGATTAATAGACTTCCCTCAGTCTCCATACCACGGCTTCTCTGCGCATCTGTGATCGTAGACATACGCTCTGTCATCTGCGGAATCAACTGGAACAGGGATACAAATACATATCCGATTCTCGGTGAAAATCCGCGGCTTACCATACTCTCAATAATATCAGAAGGTTTTGTTGTCAGAACGAGTACACAGAAAGCAAAAATAATATTTAACACATTAATTGCAATATCTGCCGCAAATATTAAACCTTCTTTATAAAATGCAACCGGTCCAAGATCCAGTACTACAGTCTCGTTACCTGCACGGAACAATCCCTGAATAATAATTACAGTGATCAATACAAATCCAGATACTGCAAGGATTGGCAGTGTTCTGCGGATTACTTTTGACTGGGTAAGAAGTAAAATACTTAAAACAATAAATCCGATACTGATCAATTTACTTCCCAGCATTGCCGGAATTACAAGTGCTGCAATAATGTAAAAAGCCTTGCATCCCGGAGTCAGTCCATTTAAAAAGGACTGTTTATCTTCATACAAACTCAAACTTTTCATGATTAGCCTCCATTCTCTTTCCTGTCCTGCCTAGTCCAGGCTCTCGATTCTGTGATTGCTCTGATACAGGGACATCAGACTCTTCGGAAGTCCTTTGAAAAGAGCTGCTACCAACAGAAGTACTACAATTTTATCCGGGATATCTACAATGATCTCATCGATCGTAGATGCCTGCCACAGAGGGAAATGTTTGGCAACCGCTGCCGCATATGCCAGGTCTCCCCAAAGGTTACCGGTTGTTCCTCCCCAGAAAATAATATTTAAAGGAGTAGAAATCACAACTGCCGCTGCACCACCAAATATACCTGTAAGCAACGTACCCTTTAAACTCTTAAGTGCTCCGTAATATGCCATCAGCCCTACTACGATTCCGATTCCTGCCTGCGAAAATGCATAGACAGTAGAGATCGGATCCATAGTTACACCATAAATAATATTGTTAATTGCTCCGGAAATCGCTCCGACAACCGGCCCTGCCAATGCTGCTGCAAGACAGGTTCCGATGGAATCCAGCCATAATGGCAGTTTTAGCATTCCTGCAAATAATTTCCCAATATAATTGATACCTACTGCCGCCGGGATCAATACAAGTGATGCCGTATTGATTTTCAGCGACCATGGACTGTTATTATTTTTATTTTTCATTTTTCTGCCTCCGTCCTTTGTGTCTCAGTTTTTTTATAGCTTACTTGACACTACCTTTGTATCTTTCGCTTTCTTAATTCTTTTTGTCCATACGAACGATTGTTTCCAGTGCAGCAATGATTTCATGCTCTTCGCCAACTGCTGCTGCGTTGTCCGCATCTACATAATTATTAATCTCTTCTTCCAGATTTCCTTCATACAGGCTGACTGTATTTAAAATAGAAGCTGTCTTAACACCTCTTAAACCGCCAATGATAAATAAAGCGGCTGTTTCCATATCTGCACCAAGGATTCCTTTGCCTGACCAGTAGTGATCGATCTCATCCTCACGGTCTGTGTAGAAACTATCATGACTTCTTCCACGTCCTACATGGTAAGCATATCCGAGATCCTTCGTTGCTTCGATCAGATTCATCAGTACTCCTGTATCTGGAATTGCCGGATAAATCTCTTCGATATAAGCTTTGGAAGCTCCCTCATCACGGACAGCTCCGTTAATGAGGATCAGATCTCCCATATTGATCTCCGGTTGTAATGCTCCACAGCTTCCGATACGAATCATAACTTCAACACCGATATTATGAAGCTCCTCTACTGTAATTCCTGTAGACGCTCCTCCCATTCCGGTAGAAACTGCCATCACCTTTACACCTTTATAATATCCGCTGATACTCTTCATCTCACGATTAAATGCGATCTCTTTCACATCTGTTAAATGCTCTTTGATACGGTCTACTCTCGCCGGATCTCCCGGAAGAATCGCATATTTTGCCGCATCTTCCTCGCTGCATCTGATATGTGGCTGTAATGTACTCATAGTTCTCAATCCTTTCTTAATATATCTTCCAAAGCCTGTTGATCGCAGATTGATATTTTCCCTTTCTCGAGTTCAATAAATCCCTGTTCTCTTAACTGTTTCAATACCCGGTTGACACTTCTTGTTGTCACCGCCATCTGCTGACTTAAAACTTCTGAAGAAATCATGACAAATTTTGCATCCATTTCCATATTACGAAGCAGATACTGACAAATTCTCTGCTTTAATGTATATAGTGTATTTTCTCCCATATTCAGACACATCCGGTATGAATTATCACACAGTGTACGAATCATATATTCATTAAAATTCTTATCTGTCCGGATCCATTGTAAAAAGAACGTTCGATCCAGTTCCAGAATCCGTACTTTTCCACGCGACTGTATCCGGCTGATGTAACCTGTCTGTTTGAAGATTTCCAGTTCGCCAATATAATCGCCTTTCATATATGTGCAAAGAAGATAACGTTTTCCATGCGCTGACTCTACATAGATATCTACATACCCGGAAGCGATGATATAAAATCTGTTATGAATCTCACCCTGGTTCAGTACAAACTGGTCTGCCTCATAATCCTTTACTTCAAAACGTCTCAAAATCTCATATGGGCACTGACGCAACATCTGAAATATTTCTCTGTCTTTTTCCAAAAGTTCTACTAGTTTTTCTAAATTTTGATCCATTTTAGTCTTCCTTCCTCACTGCAGTTTATTGGCATCAAAGAATGAAATGGATATTTCCTTATTTCCATTTCCTATTATAAAAAAATAGCGCAAAAATGTGTAGGAATTATGTCCGGCAGTTTTACTCTGTTAAAATAAAATCAAATTATTTCTGCCATGAATTCAGGACATTTGTCCTTTTGCTATTTTACAGTCATTATACATTAAAATAAAGCTCTCAGTTATTTAGATAAAGAAGAACTGAAAGCTTTATATAACATTTTCTTTCTGGTACCTCTTTGCCATAATATGCCTAATTATATACATCACATCTGCTCTATCAGCCTATGTTCTTTCATCTGAAATATTCTATCCATACCTTCCAAATTTTCTTGTTTATGTGTAATCACGATAATCGTCTTGTTTGAACAATCATTCAGAAGCATATCATGAATAAATTTGTCATAATCTTTATCAATGCTGGAGGTTGCCTCATCTAATATTAAAATCGGTGAATCTTTTATAAGTGCCCGAAGCAGACCTATCTTCTGCCGTTCACCCCCCGAAAGATTTTCTCCATTTTTTTGTAAACTGCTCTCATACCCATTTGGCAATTTTTTTAAAAATCCTTTCATATCCATTTTCTCAAGCTTTTGATTCATTTCCTCCAGTCCTATATTTTTTCCCATGACAATATTATTCCACAATGTATCCGCAAACAAATAAATATTCTGGCTTACGACACTAAACATACTTCTATATTGGTCTATATCATATTCTTTTATATCCACACCATCTATATAAATATTTCCCTGTTCTGGTTCGATAAAACGCAGCAACATTGATAACAATGTTGATTTTCCGCTTCCGTTATCACCAATAATGGCAATCTTTTCTCCCTTGTGGATTTCGAGGTTCACATTTTGCATTATCGACCGTTCCGTGTAAGAAAAAGAAATATTTTCCATATTAATACTATGTTTTAACTGACAAATTTTTCCCTCTATATTTTCTTTCTTTTCCACATCTGTCTTAATAAATTCTTCTATTCTTTTTATAGATGGTTTTATCTGCGCAAATATAAGTTTTAAATTCATCACTATTGATATCGGATTAATCACATAATTACTATATGTAATAAATGCCGTGAGACTCCCTATTGTAAGTTTACTCTTACAAATAAAATATCCGCCTATTCCATATAGAGCCGCTGTTATTAAGCCTTTCAAAGCAGAATCTGTCGACATATTATATGCTTGTATAAGTTTACCTTTCTTATTGATTTCCAAAATCTCTTTCTGTTTGCTAATCAAATTCTGTTGCTTTTCTCTATATAAATTCCATAATTTTATCTCTCGTATTCCATTAATAGAATCTCCAAGCCATGAAGAAAAATTTGCAGACGCTTCTATCTCCTGTTCTGACAATTTTTCTTCTTTCTCTGCAAACATCTTAATTAGCAAATATTTTATCGGTACAACCAATAATACCAAAAGCGCCAGTTTCCAGTTAATTACCACTAAGCCGATAACACCACTTATAATTTGTAAAGCATATCCTAATACATACATAATATTACTATCAAAAAGTGAACATACACTATTAATATCTGTTGACAGTTTATTTACTATTTCCGTAGAACTATTCTCCATAAAATAACTTTGTTTTAGTCTAAATAATACTTGTCCGGCTTTTGTATATAAACTGATCACAAGTCTATTCTGCATATCCACAAATAGCCTGGTCTGTATTATGCTGGTTAGTTCTTCTATGACTACCAATACAATAAGGGAAAATGCAAATTGCAGTATCAGTTTCATATCTTTCCCAAGAATTCCCTGATCCATTATCCTTTTCAGAATCATTGGGCGCAGAAAAGAACTACCTATTAAAATCAAATAGCAAAAAACAATCCATATAATATTTTGTTTTTTTATTATTTTTTTCATGAAATTCTTCCTCTTTCTACTACTAATTATGAAACAAGGCGTTTTCCATGCTATAACAGCCTGTAAAACGCCTTCAGTTTCTTATCTATAAGTTCTGCATTCGTCCAATTATCTGATTATAAAACGCTTCCCTTGTTCCTTCTCTTTTCAACTCCTCTAATATCTGTCCATCTTTCAAAAAGATAATTCTTTTACAATGACTCGCCACCAGTGGATCATGTGTAACCATGATAATTGTCTTATTCATTTTTTCATAAATATCTTGAAAAAGATTAATCAATACTTCACTCGTTTTAGAATCTAAATTTCCTGTCGGTTCATCCGCAAGAATTACTTCCGGATTATTAATTAATGCACGACAAATTGCTACTCTTTGCTTTTCTCCTCCAGATAATTCATAAGGCCTTTTCTTAGCAAGCCTGCCGATTTCTAATATTTCCTCAAATTTTTTTGCTCTTTTTATACTATCTGTTGCGCAAGCCTTGTCAATCAACATTGGAAGTACAATATTTTCCTCTACCGATAAACTATTCATCAAATAATAGTCTTGAAACACAAATCCTAATTGTTGCCTTCTTATTACCGTCCTGTCATTTTCCGACATATCTCCTATATTCTTATCTTTATAATACAGTTTTCCGTTTGTTTGTTTTTCTATTAGTCCCAAAATTTTTAATAGTGTTGTTTTTCCGCACCCAGATTTTCCCATAAACGCTACATATGCATTTTCTTCTATTTGAAAATCCATTCCTTGCAAAACATGTATTGCTTCATTCCTTTCCTCACTATCATTATTAGTTAAATAGTAATCCTTTGTCAGCTCTTCTGCCTTAAAAATTATTCCCATATTTATTCCTCCCGCAAAGTTCTAATATATCCAAATACAACACCTTGCATTGTAACTATGTATGCCAGACAATAAATACTCCAGAATAAAATCAGATATTTTGAAAATTTCCACCATGTTTCTATAGGATATAATCTTACCGAAAAAGTCACAATTGAAAACAAACACGCTGAAACCAATGCAACTCCCTCCGAAATATAAATACATTTACTATTTTCCTTAAATAATATCTTTTCACGTTCTTTTAGGGGCATGCCCATATATTTTAAAAACCTATTACGATTTTTATTCTCTTCCCTTTCTGTCATCAATTTAATAAGCAGTAAAAAAACTCCAATCAAAAAGAAATACAAACTCATAAGTATATTTATGACGATTTTAACACTTCTTTCCATTATCAAATTATTTTCAGCCATATCTTTTAAATAATAAGAACGTATTGACTGATCATACTCTTCATCATCAATATGTTTTTTTTGATACTTTTTTAATATTTTCTCTATACCCGGCATATCTATTTTTTTCACGCCATTAATTAATACCAATTTTGTTGGTCCTTGCCTGATCGTTACATCCGGTATTCTCTCCTTCGGATTTTCAATTTCCCTTCCTGTATAAATATTTCTTGTCTTCCACCATTCTTGCGCTACATCAAAATAGTTATCCGATAAGACAATGATATTCTCCTTAATTCCTTGTCCAAAAACACCTATAAGACTCTCTATTTCCTCTCCGCGGATTTCCTTAAAGTAGTATCCTATATCACTCCTTAGCGCAGTAAGCGCTGTTTCTCTGCTAATTCTGGTACATGGCTGCCCAATATGCAGAAGCGGTTTCCTCGAATGCATCCAAAAATCTGTCGGTTGTGCTTTTATAGACATATCCTGTTGATGAACAATATAAATATTTTTTCCATCTTTCGATAATCCAAGTGGTTTTGGCACATACGATTGATCTAATTTTTCCTTCAACTTATGATATGTACTTTCCGATATTCCAATCTGTTGTCCCTGTACAGTTTTTTCTCCAAAAGATTCCAAGCGTTCTGTACAATCGAAATTCGAAATACGTACCATCGGATATTCTTCTATATTTACTTTGTAATCAATTGCCATTTTATTAAAAACAGACCTATCTCCATCATCAGCGATACAAACTATATCATAGGGATACAATTGTTGTGGCTTTACGACCAGAATAATAGAGATAATTTGAAAAGAAAATAAAAATAATACGCATAAATGCACAACCGTTAATGCGTATAAATATCCCGTTTGTGTCAGAGATTTATTCCACATTTTATTTTCTTCTATCATTTTATACAAATAGCTGATTTTTTTTCGTCGCTTTATACAAAGATACGCTGACATGTATCTAAACAACACTAGCAGTCCGCCTAAGAAAACTCCAATAATATAAAACGACTCAAAATTGTATATTTTACTATATCGATAAAGTTGGCTGACACATAAAACCATTCCAATTGCTGTCAAAACTTTAAGAAACCGCTTTGGCATACGCTCTTGTATATCACGTTTATCTACTGAATTTCCCATCTGGAAACTCCCATAAATATCTCTTGTAAACATACAGGAAAAAATATATATTACCCCTGTGATGGATAGAGCTTTAATATAACAATCTGCCCCTATACTCTGTATATCCATTGATAAATTTGCCCATTTCTCCAACACGTAGACAAAAATATTCAGCAACAATTTGCCAGCCACTATCCCTGCTATTCCAATAATGATTCCTCCAAAAATGCTTTCTATAACTCTAATATAGACAGAAAGTTTTTTCTCCATTCCCAATGTCACAAGCATCTCATAGTTATTTGTACTGCATTTAACATAATATAGAAGAAGCAAAATGATTGTAAATAATAATATAAGTTCAAGTGGCGCATACAATTTTAGTAAAAACTGCGTATCATTTCCCATCACTGACTTATTTATTCTGTAATTTAAAGCAAATAACTTCTGCATGCCAAAGCCACAGAAAAATATGCCCAATGCTAAACTGCCACTGAGCAGCACCATTACATAATTTTTCCAATTACTCCTGAAAAGTTTCCATAATATTTTGTAAAAAAGCGCACTATATCCTTCATTATTTTTTATTTTTAAATAATATTTTTTATACCTGTTTTGAAATTCTTCAACTATTATTTTTTTGCAGTTTTTTTTTCCGGTAATGCTGAACTCAATAATTCGATCAGGGTTATTATTACTGTTATTATCGGGAAGAATGTTCCTTGTATGGTATTTGTACAAAGAGACGCTATACTATATCCAGTTATATTAACAATCATAAGCCCAATTGATGCGTAAAATGTCACTAAATTCAGTCTCCAGTTTTTTCCGATTACTACACACACAATATATCCAAGACACAAAAGGATAAAGCAAAAGTAAAGAACAACCTGAACCTTAACCATAGCCCCTACGAAATTAGGATTGTCTACTATTAGCCCGTTTCGTTTAATCATTGTATGTATTCCTATCGTTTCAATCTTTCTTTTCAGTTGAACAATATTATATTTTGTATTACCTACAATAATCCAAGGGTAAAAAACAATAATGATATTTATAATATAGCATATAATAGAAAATACGCGTTTTCGACGATTTCTTTTCATACTCTCTTCCTCCATTCTATGCTATTATATTCTAGCATTAACCCACTATCAATGTATAGCGGAAAATACCGCTATACATTGATAAATTTCCTTTTAAGAATATTATATTCTTTTTTCAGATTTTTTCATTCTTTTATCCTCAACGTACACTTTTTGATCCCCAATGTAAAAAAGTACCGTAAGAATCATTTCCTACGATACTTTTTATACCTTATTTCTTTATTTTGTTATAATTTCCAACTCTTGAATCACTCTCTCTTTCTCTATTTTCAAGTTATGAATCATGTCTTCATGTTTCTCTAAAACTTGTTCTGCCCAGTATAAGCCATTTCCTCTTCCTTCCCCTTTTGTAGAATGTCCTTTCTGTGTCATGCGAGAAATATCCGGCTGATTTTCAAAATTATTTTGTATACAAAATCGAACTCCCTTTGTAGTCTCTTGTATAATAATTTCAATTTCGCCATTTTTCATAAACTCTGTTTCCTCAATCGCATTATCAAGAAATATGCCCAATATACGAACCAACTCTTCCATATACTTATAATCAACTGTCAGATTTTCAGCTATATTTACCCGTACATCTATGTTTTTTGCGAAAGCCGATAACAATTTCTCATATAAAAACCCTTTTATTTCCATTGGTTTAATATTTTTCAGGCTTCCCCATGCCATAGATTGCGCTTCCACTTTTCCCTCTGGTAAATAAATTTTTTTATAAAAGAAGGTCCGTAATTCCTCCATTTCATTTTCACGAATATATCCTGACATCGTGGATAAAATATTTTTATAGTCATGGCGAAAAGCCCTTGTCTCTTCTAACATCTTTTCGAGATTTTCTACATAATTTTCTAACAATTCCTGCTGGTGAAGCATGGTCTTTTGTTTCTCTTCTGCTTCAATTCCCTTTGTAACATTCACAAGAAGCCATGTTGTTACTATCAAACACAACAAAAATAATATATTATTAAAAGCTAAACCGCCGGTGGGATAACCCACTTTTTCACCCATAGAAATGTTTATAATAAATATCACCATATATACTAATATATTTATAGCCACCGCTTTCTGAATACGCTTAGATACGGTAAAAAACATTTTTTTCATTCTTCTTTCCGAGTATAATAATTTTCCTACTCCCTTCATCACATATGTTAAAATCACTCCATAAAAAATGTAAAAGTAAATCCAATATCTGGCTACTATACTTTCCACACTTATATGAAAAACAGAATCTAAAACCAGAAGGCAAAAATTATTTAGCAAGATATTCAGCATACTTCCTACCGCTGCTAATCCTACATTGATAATTCTTTTTTCATCTACCGTAAAAAAAATTATTACTAAAACCACAGGCAGAACAATCAGACCAACCAAGTGTCCAAGCATACTTCCTGCCAACGTTAGTCCTGTAATTACACTAATGATAAATAATTTTTCTACACTTTTTAATTTTTGTGTCAATAATTCCGTCGTCGCTATACAAAGAAAAATCCCTGTGCAAAGGCAGCTTATTACATTATAAATCATTCTCCTTCCTCCATCTCTACTGCTCTTTTACCAATTTTCTCATTTCTCTATATGAAATCTCTACTTGCAATCCTCCTGACATAATTGCAAAATAATTCTTCTTATTAATCTCTCTAATCAATCTCTTCTGAACAATACATGATTTATTTACGTATGTAAATTCTTCTCCCAGTTTCTCAAGCATATTTTTTAATGTCACTTTAATTCGTATCTTTTGACTTGTTGTATAAATATCTACCAAATGGCTACTTTTTATTGCCTGTACTACAACAATATCCTTTATCGGAATTTCTATAATCCGACTTCCTGACTCTACTCTTACCGTCGGATGTATATCTCCACTTGTAGATTCCTCTATTTTTCGAAATACTCTGTCCAATCTTCTTTCTATTCTTATACTCATCTTTCCTGCGAGAAAATCCTGTGGTTCCTTCACTATATATTCCACCGCTTCTAATTCATACTCAAAAGCTTTATAAGCCAATTCATTACAAGATGTCAAAAATACAATATAACTATTTTTAACATTCTTTTTTATTTTTTTCGCCAATTCAAACCCATTCATAATATATCCATCCAATTGGATGTCTATAAAAAACAATGCCGGATTTTCTCCACATTCTCTCATGTCCAGCAATATATGCTCTGGATTTTTCCTGGCTGATACAATTCGAGCATCTTTATATGTATCCGTAATATATTTTTCTATTATTTGTTTAAAATATAATAATTGCTTTTCCTGATCTTCACACAAATATACCTGTATCATAGAACTCTCCCCCCCCACGTTGTTATGCATTAATATATCCTTGACAATGTTACCATAAATTGTCAAAAAAATCATCCCAAGATACTTGAAGGCGGCACTACAAAATTAACATCCCCCTTTTCAATGTACTCATTTATGTAACTCCTGTCACTTCAAACGAATCCTTTTTTCTTAAAAAGTTATATACGATAATGGGGAATTTCAACGAAAAATCTTAGAAAATTTCGTGTAAATATATTTGAAAACAAGAACATTGCTCTTATCTGCCGAATCTGCCATTGAGTGTTTCTACACTACAGTTTCTATAACACAATATCTTACAATATAGTAAAAACCTGTAAAGCTTATGCCTTACAGGTTTACAAACTCCCCGAGTTGGGCTCGAACCAACGACCCTTCGGTTAACAGCCGAATGCTCTACCACTGAGCTATCGAGGAATACTTATATAGTATAAACCCATGCAATATATTTTGCAAGGGGTTATAACAAATTTTTTATATACCTTCAAAACTGCATACAAGAAATATTCTTCATCCTTTACCTATCACCTT